>DASUBN010000205.1:0-4160 GCA_035763245.1 Gammaproteobacteria bacterium
TGAGCCAGGACGTGCTCATCACCCAGCTCATCAAGGGCGAGGCCCTGAGGCCCCTCTACGTGGCGCTCTCCGTGGCGAGTACCCTCGCCTGGGGCGCCGCCCTCTCCTGGGTCGCCGTCCGGCTGTACCGGCGCGAGCAGATCCTGGGCTGAAGCCGGTTTTGGTCCCGGTGACCCAAATCCCTCGGATTATGCAAAATCAGCCGCCGGACGGTGGCAATCCTGCGACGAACTGCGTGGGTTGACCCCAAGCCCTGTGGCACCCTGGCCTGTCCGGGGTGCACCCCGACGATGGATGCCTGCATGGCTTGGCAGCTGTTTCCGGACGACGCCAGACAGACCCTGCGACTCAAGCGCTTCTTCATGGCGGCGCTGTCCTATGTCATCTGGATCGGCATCAGCTTCTATTGCTATTGGCTCGGCTTCATCGACGTCTCGGTGCACGTCCTCGTGCTCGCCGTCTCCCTGGCCCTGCTCGGCAACGTCGTGTTCTTCGTGCTGCTGCGCAGCGGCCTCAACCGCTACTGGCCGGACCCGAGCCTCACGCTCCCGCAGATGCTGGTGGCCACCTTCTGGGTGATGCTGCTCATGGCGCTGGCGCCGCAGGTGCGCGGCATCCTGCTCCTGCTCTACGTCGTGGTCTTCCTGTTCGGCGTGTTCCGCCTCAGCCGGCGCGAATACCTGCTGCTCACCGGCCTCGTGCTCATCGGCTATGGCTTGGTGGTGCTGCGCGACCTCTACATCCACGGCGGGAGCATCCCCCTGCCCCTCGAGATCCTGCAATCCGTGGTGCTGGCCGCGACCCTGGTGTGGCTCGCGTTCTTCGGCAGCTACGTGGGGCGCCTGCGCGAGACCGTGTCGCGGCGCAACGCCGAGCTCGCCGCGGCCCTGCGCCAGAACCGGGAGCTCGCCACCCACGACGACCTCACCGGCACCTACAACCGCCGCCACATCATCGCGCTCCTGGAGCAGGAGCGGCTGCGCGCCCAGCGCACCGGCCGCGGCTTCTGCGTCTGCTTGATGGACCTCGACCACTTCAAGGAGATCAACGACCGCCACGGCCACCTCTCCGGCGACGACGTCCTGAAGCAGTTCGCCGATCGCGTGCAGGGGGAGATCCGGGTGCTGGACCGGGTGGGCCGCGACGGCAAGGACTGGAATGCGGACGCGAGCACCTTCGGGCGCTACGGCGGCGAGGAGTTCCTCTTGGTGCTGCCCGAGACCGGGCTCGACGGCGCCGTGAGCTGCGCCGAGCGCATCCGCCAGCGGGTGGCGGACTTCGAGTTCCGCACCGAGAGCGGGCCCTTGAGCATGACCGTCTCCTGCGGCTTGACCGCCCACTGCCCCGGGGAAGATATCCGCGCCACCCTCGCCCGCGCCGACCGGGCGCTCTATCTCGCCAAGGACCGGGGCCGCAATCGGGTGGAACGCAGCGCGGACTAAGCGCTATCCGCGAGCCGGCTGTGCCTGAGGCCGTAGGCGAAATACACCACCAGGCCCAACAGCATCCAGGCACCGAATCCTATATAGGTCCCCACCGGCAAGCCGTAGATCAGCCAGGCCGAGAAACCCATACCGATGAGCGGGATGAGCGGCACGCCCGGCACCCGGAAGGAGCGTTTCAGTTCCGGCCGGCGGCGCCTGAGCAGGATGATGGCGCCGCAGATCACGATGAAGGCGCTCAGCATCCCCACGTTCACCAGTTCCGCCACCGTGGTGAGCGGGAAGAGCCCCGCCGACACCGCCGTCACCGCCCCCAGGATCATGGTCGTCCGGTACGGCGTGCGGTACTTCTCGTGCACCGCCGCGAACCAGCCGGGGATCAAGCCGTCCCGGGACAGGGCGAAGCCGATGCGCGCCCCGGCCAGCATGTTCGCGAACAGCACGCTGGTGATGCCGGCGATGGCGGCGACGGAGACCGTCACCATCACCCAGCGCAGGCCGATGGCGGCGAAGGCGTTGGCCACCGGCGCCGCGTTGTTCAAGGTGCTGGAAGGCACGATGCCCGTGAGCACCAGCGAGAGCCCGAGATACAGCACCATGGCGATGCCGAGTGAGAGCACCACCGCCCAGGGGAGGTCCCGCTGCGGGTTCTTCGCCTCCTCCGCCGCCGTGGTCAAAGTGTCGTAACCGAACACCGCGAAGAACACCACCGCCGCCCCCGCCAGCACCCCGTGGTAGCCGAAGGGCATGAAGGGATGCCAGTTGGCGGGATTGACGTAGGCGATGCCCGCCAGGATCACCAGCAGGATGCCGGCGATCTTCGCCGCCACGATGGCAGTGTTGAAGCGCGCGCCCCATTCCGTGCGCACCGTGAGCAGGAGCGCGATGGCGAGCGCCACCAGGGCCGCGATGAGGTCGAACTCATGGCCCGGACCGCTGCCCGCCGCGCCCTGGGCCCAGACCGGGAGATGCACCCCGGCGGCGCCCAGGAGCGCCTGCATGTAGCCGGACCAGCCCGCCGCCACCACCGCCACGATGAGCGCGTAGCAGAGCAAGAGGTCCCAGCCCAGGAGCCAGGCGGCGAACTCCCCCAGCACCGCATAGCCGTAGGTGTAGGCGCTGCCGGTCACGGGGATGAGGCCGGCGAACTCCGCGTAGCAAAGCGCCGCCGCCGCGCTGGCGATGCCCGCCAGGATGAAGGCAATGGTGACCGCCGGGCCCGCCTGGGTGGCGGCCACGATGCCGGTCAACACGAATATGCCCACACCGATGATGCCCCCGAGCCCGATGGCCGTGAGCTGCCACAGCCCCAAGACCCGGCGGAACTGTTGGCTGGCGCCGGCCTCCTGCTGCAGCTGTTCCACCGATTTGCGTCTCGTCAGCCGCGTCAGAGTGCCCATGCCCGCCTCACTTGCCGATGCAGAAGCTGGAGAAGATCTTCCCCAGCAGATCGTCGCTGGTGAACTCGCCCGTGATCTCGCTCAAGGCAGTCTGGGCGAGGCGCAGGTCCTCCGCCAGGAGTTCCCCCGCTCCCGCCTTCGCCTGATCCATGGCCGCATTGAGGTGCTGCCGCGCGCGCTTGAGGGCGTCCAGATGCCGGCGCCGGGCACTGAACGTCCCCTCCCCCGCCTGCTCGAAGCCCGCCGCCTGCTTGAGATGCTCCCGCAGCAGGTCCATGCCGGCGCCGGTCTTGGCGGAGAGGAAGATATGGACCCGGCCGCCCCGCTCATCGAGCTTCGGCTTTCCGCCGGCGAGATCCACTTTGTTGAAGAGCAGCGTCACGGGCAAACCCTTCGGCAGCTCCGCCAGGATCTTCTCGTCTTCCGGCCCGAGCCCCTGGGTGCCGTCCACCACCAGGAGCACCCGGTCTGCGTTCTGCATCTCCCGCTTGGCGCGGCGCACTCCCTCCTGTTCCACCGGATCACCGCTCTCCCTCAAGCCGGCGGTGTCCACGAGATGCAGCGGCAGCCCGTCCAGGCTCACGTGCTCCTTCAGCAGGTCGCGGGTGGTGCCCGGGATGTCGGTGACGATGGCCGCCTCGTGGCCCGCGAGGTAGTTGAGCAGGCTGGACTTGCCGGCGTTGGGCCGGCCGGCGATCACCACCGTGAGCCCGTCCCGCAGCAGGCTCCCCTGGCGCGCCGCCGCGGCCAGCGTCTCGAAGCGGGCGCGGATGCCTTCGAGCCTCCCCGCCACGTCCCCCTCCGTGAGGAAGTCCACCTCCTCGTCCGGGAAATCGATGGCCGCCTCCACGTAGCTGCGCAGGGAGGTGAGTGCATCCACCAGCGCCTGCACCTGGGCCGAGAATTGCCCCGAGAGGGAGCGCATGGCGGCCCGCGCCGCCTGGGCCGTGCCGCTGTCGATCAAGTCCGCCACCGCTTCCGCCTGGGCCAGGTCCAGCTTGTCGTTTATGAAGGCCCGCTCCGAGAACTCCCCCGGCCGCGCCAGGCGCGCGCCCAGGGCGAGCACCCGCTGCAGCAGGAGATCCAGCACCACCGGGCCGCCGTGGCCATGGAGCTCCAGCACGTCCTCCCCCGTGAAGGAGTTGGGCGCCGCGAAATAGAGCAAGAGGCCGGAGTCGATCAGGCCGCCGTCCTCCTCCCTGAAACCCCGCACCGCGATGCGGCGCGGCTCCGGCGTCTCGCCGCCGATCCTGAGGGCGATGTCCGCCGCCCTCGGCCCCGAGACCCGGATGATGCCGACCCCGCCTTTGCCCGGTGG
>DASUBN010000206.1:0-2992 GCA_035763245.1 Gammaproteobacteria bacterium
CAACGGCTGCTGGACCACGTGGTGCCAGACCCGGTGCACGTGCTCGCCGGCGGCAAGGTGGTGAAGTCCGGCGGCAAGGAGCTGGCGCTGGAACTCGAGACGCGCGGCTACGATTGGTTGCGCGAAGGCGCGGCAGCCTAGATGGCTAGCCCCTTGCAGAGCTATGTCGAAGGCTACCGGTCTTTGCCGGCGGCTCCGGTCTGGCTGAAGCCCCTGCAGGAAGCGGCCTTGGAACGCGCTCAGACCCGTGGCTTTCCAGGCGCCCGGGACGAGGCCTGGAAATACACTTCCGTGGCGCTCCTGGAGAAGCGTGACTTCAAACCTTCCTTTGCGCCCGCCTGCCTGGATACCGGCTCACTCAACGCGCTTCTCATCCCTGGCCTGGAAGCGAGCCGGGCGGTGTTCGTGAACGGACGCTACGATCCCGCGTTCTCCCGCCTGCCGGAAGGCGTGAAGCTGGTATCACTGGCTTCTGCCGACGCCGGCATCAAGGATTCACTGGCGCTCTCCTCGGATTGGGAACACGACACCTTCGTGAACCTGAACACCGCCCTTTTCCGGGATGGATTGCTGTTGGAGTTGGCGCCGGGGCAGGCACTGGAGCGGCCCCTGGAGCTGCTGCACGTGAGCCTGCCCGAGGACGGCGCTACCGCCCACAACCTGCGCTTCGTGATCCGGCTCGGTGCCGGCGCCCGCGCATCCGTTATCGAGCGCTACACCCATCAGGGCGACGGCAAACACTTCAACAACGTAGTCACCCAGGTAAGCTTGGCGGAGAAGGCCAAACTCAGTCACGTGCGGCTGCAGACGGAGAGCAATCAGGCTTTCCACGTGGGCCGGGTGTTGGTGCGCCAGGCGGCCGGCAGTGAATACCGCTCCCACAACCTGCATGTCGGCGGCGCCTGGACGCGCCTGGATCTGCACACCCGCCTCGAGGCAGAGGGCAGCAGCGCGCTCCTGGACGGGCTCTACGCCGTCACCGGCCGCCAGCATGTGGACAACCACACCCGGGTAGATCATCTCGTCCCCCATACCACGAGCAAGGAGCTCTACCGCGGCATCCTGGATGACCAGGGCCGCGCCGTATTCAACGGCAAGGTGGTAGTGGCACCCCGCGCCCTCAAGACCGATGCGGAGCAGGCCAACCACAATCTGCTCTTGTCCCGGGGCGCGGAGATCGACACCAAACCAGAGCTCGAGATCTACGCCGACGATGTGAGGTGCAGCCACGGCGCTACCATCGGCCAGCTGGACGAGCAACAGCTCTTCTATCTGCGCTCCCGGGGCCTCGACGAGGTCGCCGCCCGCCGCCTGCTGATCTCCGCCTTCGCGGAGAAATTGCTCGCCGAACTCCCCCACCCCGCCCTCGCCACCTACGTGCGGCAGTTGCTGGGTGCAAGCATCAGCGCGATCAAATCCGAAGGAATTCCATGAGCAAGGCCAGCCACAAGGTACGGGAAGCGGCCGGATTCGATCCCCAGCGCTGGCGTCAGGATTTCCCAATCCTGCGCATCCAGGTGCACGGCAAGCCGTTGGTGTATCTGGACAACGCCGCCACCAGCCAAAAACCCCAGATCGTGATCGATGCGGTCTCCCGTTACTACGAGACCAGCAACGCCAACGTGCATCGTGGTGTGCACCATCTGAGCGAAGTCGCCACGGCGGCCTACGAAGGCGCCCGGGAGAAAGTGCGGAGTTACATCAACGCGACATCCGTGAAGGAAGTGATCTACACCCGCGGCACCACCGAGTCCATCAACCTGGTGGCCCAGAGCTATGCCCGTCCCCGCCTCAAGGCGGGTGACGAGATCATCCTCTCCGAGATGGAGCATCACTCCAACATCGTGCCCTGGCAGCTCGTGGCCCGAGAGACCGGTGCAGTACTCAAGGTCATTCCCATCACCGATGCGGGCGAGCTCGCGCCCGGCGCGTATGCAGGACTCTTCAGCTCTCGCACGCGATTCGTGGCCCTGGGTCATGTATCAAACGCACTCGGCACCGTGAACCCGGTGAAGGAGATGGTCGCTTTCGCCCATTCCAAAGGCGTGCCGGTGCTCCTGGACGGCGCCCAAGCGATGCCCCATATGCGGGTGGACGTGCGCGACCTCGACTGCGATTTCTACGCGTTTTCCGGTCACAAGATGTTCGCCCCCACGGGCATCGGCATCCTCTACGGCAGGGAAGCGCTGCTGGACGCCATGCCTCCCTGGCAGGGAGGCGGCGAGATGATCCGCATCGTGCGCTTCGGCGAAACCACCTACAACGACCTCCCCCACAAGTTCGAAGCCGGCACCCCCGACATCGCCGGGGCCGTGGGTCTGGGTGCGGCGGTGGATTATCTCCACGCTGTGGACCTCGATGCTGCGCAACCCTATGAACAGGAGCTCTTGGCCTACGGCGCCGCACAGCTCGAGAAGGTGCCCGGCGTGAAGTTGGTGGGCACCGCCAAGCACAAGGCCGGCGTGCTGTCCTTCGTCATGGACGGAGTCCATCCTCATGATCTCGGCACCATCGTGGACCAAGAAGGCGTGGCCATCCGCACCGGCCACCACTGCGCCATGCCCGTGATGGAGCGCTACGGGCTGCCGGCCACGGCCCGGGCCTCCCTCGCCTTCTACAACACCCGCGCCGACCTCGATGCCCTGGTGGCGGCCCTGCACAAGGCCCGGGAGATGTTCCGTTGATGGACCTCAGGGACCTCTATCGCGACGTGATCGTGGATCACAACCGCCGCCCCCGCAATTTCCGCAAGATTGCGGGTGCGGACCGGATCCAGGAAGGCTTCAATCCCCTGTGTGGCGACAAGCTCACGGTCTACCTCTCGCTGGACGGCGAGAAGATCAGTGACTTGAGCTTCGAGGGCAGCGGCTGCGCCATCTCCGTGGCCTCCGCCTCCCTCATGACCGAGCGTCTCAAGGGCAAGACCCGAGCGGAAGCCCTGAAGCTCTTCGACGAGATGCACGAACTCCTGACTTCGAGCACCGCACCCACC
>DASUBN010000207.1:0-5983 GCA_035763245.1 Gammaproteobacteria bacterium
CCTCATCAAGGTATTCACCATCTACGGCCGGGCCGGCTGCACCTCGCCACGGCGGGTGGTGGTATTCGGTGCCGGCGACAAGGACCTCAAGGCGCTACGGGCACGGCTGTTCGCACTCTGGCCGAAGGCCTGGCCGCGCACCCCACCCATGCACATCGCCTCCGAGAACATCATGGCGCGACAGTGGGCCGCAGCGGTGGGCTGGGACGCTGCCACGGCGCCCAACCACGCCGCCACGGTGTGTATAGGCGAGGGCGGCGCGCCCGAGATCGACAGCCTCATGTTCCTGCCCCTGATACCCGGTGAACGCGATAGCATCACCCGCCACTTGCCGGCCAACATTCAGACCGTGGGCCATGCCCTCGCAGAGGCACCAGATGCCGCTTGGCTCGCCGCCATCGCCCGCACCGGCGTGAAGCGCTTCGTGCCCATAGGGCAGATGCACCATTTTGGCCCCACCTGGGACGGCTACGAGTTCTGGAAGGGACTGTTTGAGCGGGTGGAGGTGGGGGCGTGATCGACTCCCACGACTTCAGCAGTCAGTGGTTCGGCTCGCCGGTGGGCATCGTGCGCGAGGCCGGCTTCTTCGCCCAGCCCGCTGCGATGCGTCGAACGGCGCTTGAGCATTACTCCTGGGTGGAATACCGGGCCCCCAGTGTGGATGGGGCGACGCTCGCGGCGCTGCTGGAAGACGGCTTCCTGCAGTCCGACGTGCAGATCCATTTTCGCCTGCGGCTCGAAGAAGCCCAGCCGAGCCCCAGCCTCGAGGCCCTCACGGTGGTGCAGGCCGATCAACGTCCCTTCCACATCGTGCCGGGCGAGATGGCAGAGTTCACCCACGAACGCTTCAGCTTGGTACCGGGCATCACCACCCGCATGATCACCCAGCGCTACGAGATGTGGGCCGAAGGAATTTTGAAGAGCGCGCCCCAATATTGCTTGGAGATCCGCTCGGCGCGCGGCGTGGAAGGCTGGTTCCTCTCCAGCAAGAGCGCCCATCACGCGGGACTCAACCTGGCGCTCGCGGTACTGCATCGGGATGCGCGCATCTCCGGCATGCTGCTCTACCGTAAGGCCCTGGACGCCTACAAGCGTATGGGCGAGAACCTGGGCTGGGCGAGCTTCAGCGCCACCAACACCCCAGTGCTCAACATCTATTCGGAACTGAAGGCCCGCTTCACCAGCAGCGGCGTGATCTGGCTTTGGATCAATCCCGCGAGCGCGCGGAAGAATTGACCGCCTCGGTGGTGTCAGCGATGATGTAAAGCGGTCGGTGCTTCACCTCATCGAAAGTCTTGCCAAGATAGACGCCGATGATGCCCAGGATGGCGATGATGATGCCGCCCAGGAAGTAGAGGCTCACCATCATGCTGCTCCAACCCGCTACCGGATGTCCCTGGAACAGCGCCTTCTCCAGGACATAGAGCCCCGCCACGAAGGCCAGGAGCGAGATCAGGGTACCGAACTGCACCGCAAGGCGCAGCGGTTTGTCTGAGTAGGCGATGATAGTCTCGAAGGCGAGCTTGAAGAGCTTGCCCAACGTATAGGTGCTCTGCCCCTCGAAGCGTTCACCGTGGGCAACACGCACATACCCGGTCTTGAACCCCATCCAATTGATCAGCGCACCGAACAATCGCAGGTTCTCGCGCATGGTGCGGTAACTAGCCGCCACCCGCCGCGAGATGATGCGGAAGTTTCCGGCTTCGGGGTTGTAATCGAGCTCGGCCAAGTAGTTAAAAAGCCGGAAATAGATACGCGAGGTGGCACGCTTCCATAAGGGGTCCTGGCGCCGCCCCCGCAGGGCGATCACCACATCGAAGCCTTCCTGGGCCTTCTGGTAGAGCGCCGGAATCTCCTCGGGACGGTCCTGCAGGTCGCAGTCCATCACCACCACCCAGTCGCCCCGGGCATGGTCCATGCCGGCAGTGATGCCGTAGTGCTGGCCGAAGTTGCGGCTGAACTGGAAGCCGCGCACCCGGGGGTCGCGCTTCGCCAAGGCCTTGATCATCTCCCAGGAATAGTCGCCGCCGCAGTCCTCCACCAGCACGAGCTCGAAGTCCGGGCTGATGGGAGTTAGCACCTCCTTGAGGCGGCGATAGAGTTCCTCGATGCAGTCCTCGCCCTTGAAGACGGGCACCACCACCGAGATATGCGGCATAGCAGAGGGCTTGGGAGCCTTCGCACGCGTCGGCTTCTGCGCGGGTTTCTTATTTGAGGCCAAGCAAAGTGACTCCGGCCAGAATGAAGGCGGCGCCGACGACGCGCCATAAAGACAAGGTCTCTCCCAGCAGCACCCAGCTGAGGCCCATCACCAAGGGATAGGTGAGCGACATCATAGGATAGGCGACGCTGATAGGCAGCCGGGTCATGGCCAGGATCCATGCGAAGGCGGCGATCACCGCGCTCGCCAAGCCCGCGATGATCCAGGGGTTGAGCACAAGGTTAAAAAAGAAAGATAACTTGGCAGGCCAAGCGGAGGGCAGGCTACCTGCGCCCATGGCCTGCCACTTTATGAGCAGCTGGCCCAGCACCGTGAACAGGATGCAGACCAGTACGAACCCATAAGCGGTCATCTTGCTCATCCCAGTCTTCTCTCAAGAAACAGCAGGAACCGTTGCCATTCCCTCCAGGACACGATCAATCGGTGATGCATATATGCCCCAATACCCGAACCACACCCGTCTTACAGGATAGCCATTCTATAGCGGCGCATCCACCTTCGGCCCGTCACCGCGGATACCAGCAAACGATAGCGCCGGCAATAATTGTGCACCGATGAAGGCTTTTGTTATCTTAGATTCCCCTCGCGTCCACCTGACCACCATGTTTCCACATTCCAACGGGTTAAACGATGCTAAGCGGGCATAGTACCCGGAACATGCTGTTCGCGTTTCTGGCTGCCTTGAGCATCGTAGCCGGAGCGGTGCGCTGGCACGCGGCACATCTTGACCGGCGCATCCCCGACGAAGACATCGCGCAGGCGGTGGTGACCAAGGTCTTAGACAGCGGATCCCTCGATACCAACTGGATCCGAACCGACGTCGAAAACCGGTTCAAGGGCAATGAATACAACTTCTCGTCCTATTACCTGACCGCAGCCCTATACGAGAAGCTCACCGGCCGAGCCTGGGACGACACTCACAACCATCGATCGTCCATGATAGGACACATACGCGAGCTCAGCGCCATCTTGGGCGCGCTCTGTGTATTCTTCACGGGCGTATTGGGTTGGCGCATGGGCGGCACCGCGGCCGCACTGACCGCCGCTCTGCTGACGGCCTGCTCGCCCCTGCTCTTCCAGGACAGCCTATACGCGCGCCCTGAGACATTCGTCACACTACTCGGTGTGATCTGGATGATCATGCTCAGCGCGCCGGGGCGCCACGGGAACCTGATCCTGGCATTCGCTGGGCTCCTGACCGGGCTCCTCATCGCCACGAAGATCACCTTCCTGATATATCTGCCGTTCCCGCTGCTGCTCGCCAGCAGGCTGATCGATCAGGGAAGCGATCTGCGGCCTAATGACGAGTCCCGCCATGACCGCTGGACTTTGGCCATAGGCGCTTATTTCTGCTTGGTTGGGGCCGGCTTTGCCCTGGGCGCCCCTTACGCACTCAAATTTCCGTCGGAGTACCTGCAGGGAGTGAGCTCCCTTTTCGGCCAGTATGAGGGTAGCGTGCTGAATAGCGGCGCCGAAGGCTTCAGCGATCTGCTCGGACGAATCGAAGGTAATCTCGAATACTTCGCCTACACTATAGGTTATCTGGCGCTGCTGCTCGCGGCCTGCGGGGCGGCAAACCTCGCCTTCCGCAGGGATATATGGCGGAGCGTGATCTTCACCGCCCCCCTTCTGTTGTTGCTGTACTTCATGCGCATGCGTCCGCTGTTTGAACGCAACTTCAGCCAATCGTTACCGGCTGTGTTCGTTCTGGCGGGACTGGGTGTAAAGGCGACCATCGACCTTATCCGCGTGCCCGCGAGGTTGCGGGCTGCAATCGCGGCGCTATTGATCGGGACGGCAGCTCTGATGCAAGCGCTAGTAACCGCGAAGATACTCCATCCTTCGTTAGATGGCGCCTTCCAGGCAGAGATCGATGCCAAGACGAAAAGCATCGCTGACGACGGCCGAACAGCAGTGTTCGAAACCGAGTTTTATGATGGGACATTCTGCGGTGACTATGTCTACATGCTCAAGCAACCGGGTCATGAACGAGTCATCGGGGCGATGCTCGGGCGGGGCTATCATATCGTGGCGCAAGTCGAGAGCCCTTTCAGCGGCCATACGTCGTACACGCTGGAACCCTATTACGCGCCCACGACCGTGTATCTGGCGCCGCCACAGGCGACAGATGCCTGTGAATTCAGCATCGAGCCGCTCAAGGAAGGTGCGGGGATGACACCGGTTTCCGCGCACGTCGTTGCGAGTGGCGGCTGGATGCCGAAAGGAAACGCGCCGGGAGTCTCATCAGAGGTATGGCGCTGGCCGCTTTACGATTCGCGGATGGGTCCGGGAGCCGATCGCAATACGGGCGCACTCACCATAGGCCCATTCCGGGCCTGTGGCAGCCTCATCGTGCCCTATTCAATGGGTCCGGGACACCAAGACTTCTCTCTCAAGGTAAGCCGGCGCAAGGGCAAACAGACCACGGTGATATTCGACGGCATCCTGCCTGGAGCGCGGTATCAATGGCAGGCTATGGAAGTCAACGCGGTAAAAGGTCAATGCGCCGACTACACCATAGAGGCGGAGGACAAGGGTAGTTCCTGGGGACAGTGGCTGGGAGTAGGGCTGCCGGTACAGCCGGCCGCGGTGCCTGGACGCTAAGGAACATCTTTCGCGTCACGGCCCGAGCCAAATCCACATCCCCATCAATTTCAGACAACTCGAGTAGCTTTCCGACTAAACCGGGAATCTCACGGCGTGGCTGTGAAAGTCGTGACGAAGGTATCCACGGCCACGGCGGCGATTCGGCCGGTCACATGCCGGAAGTCCCGGGCCCAGGCGATGCGCTTGTCCGAGTTCATGACGATCTCGTAACTCGGGAAATACTGCACGTTGGGATGCTTCGCCGCCCAGTCCTGGGCTACCGCCCGGAGCGTGGATTTCGAATAGGTATTCGCGATGACGATGTCTTGGCCGGTATAGGTCGCCTGCAAGGGGATGGGCGAGACCGTCACCACGATCTTGAGGTCCGGCCGGCCGAACCGGGTCAGGAGCGCATGCACCCGTTCAGGTTGGCGAGGTTCTCTGGATAGCCCGTGGCCGCGAACTCGTAACGCCCCGGATTACGCTCGCGCATCTCCGCCGTGGGCGTGATGTTGAGATGCACGCCAACCCGCTTGTCGTACCAGACCTCCACCAGCCCGAGGGTGATGAACACCACCCGGCAGCCGCTTATGCGACGCATCACATCGGTCATGATGCGGTGCCGCTCCAGGGTACGGGTGCGGTCCACGGGCTTGAGGCTCGGATTGATGTGCGGGTCGACGCAGATGCCGCCTTCCATCTCGATGAGGCTTGCCTCCGGGAACGGCGTGGCCGGATCGAAGGCCCAGGACAGCTCCTGGAGGATGGAGAAGGTGGTGTATTTGTTGGTGAAGCCGAGGGGGGTGCGTTCGTTGGCCTTGCGCTCGAAGCCGTCGAAGTCCCGCGCCGCGCTCACCACGTCGAACCCGCGGTGAGCCAACGCGAGCTCGATGCCGCGGGCGAAGCAGGAGCCGATGGCATAGACGGAATCGCCCGGCTGCACCTTGAAGCTCGCGTCCACGTAGGGGATGAAATACCTGTTGCGCAGCCGCTGGCAGGCGTAGGCGCCGTCGGCGTCGTAGGGATCGATACCTTCCTTGTACCAGTGGGTACGCTCGAGCGGTGCTGGCATGGCGAGGTTCTGCTGCATACGCCGGCGCTGGCGCCACAAAAGCTTCCATCTCAGGTGCCGAGCCGCCGCGCGCAAGGACTCTTCATATCTCGCTGCCAGCCCCC
>DASUBN010000208.1:0-3488 GCA_035763245.1 Gammaproteobacteria bacterium
CGTCCAGCCCAACCACCGGCTGCATATCCCCATCAACGGCGGCAATTTGATGAAACTGCTGAACAGCCTGCCGATGCCGACGAACGAGACCGTGGACTCAGCCCCCCCAGCCAGCACCAACGGCGGCTGAGCAGTCCGGATCTAGCTAGCGTTCGGAGGGCCCCGCCATGGGTCCGAAACACCGTTTCGGACGGGCGTACAGGGGCTGGAAGCGCCGCTTCCAGCGGGCATGCAAGGATGCATGCCCCGGACCCGGAGCGAAGCAGGATGCGGCGCGACAGGTACGCCCGGGGCTGTGCGCGGAGCAAGGTGAGCGGTGACGCCGCGAACGCCCGCGCGGGAAGCGAGGGGCGTAGCACGCAGGCGGGGCTGGCTTTTCAGGCCTTGGAACGCTGCACGCGCATGACCTCGGGCATGGCGCGCAGACGGCGTAAGAGGCGCGCCAAGTGGTTACGGTTGCGCACCGCGAACACGAAGGTGAGCACCGAGGCTTGCTCGTCGCGCTCGTGCAAATTCACATGCTCGATATTGGAACCGGTGTCGGCGATGGCTGCGGCCACCGTGGCCAGCACACCGCGCTGGTTAGCCACGTCGGCGCGCACCTCCACCGGGAAGTCGCGGTCGATGTGCTTCTCCCACTGCACCTCGATGAGCTTCTCCGGCTGGGCCCGGTACTCGTGCAGGTTGCCGCATTCATTGCGGTGCACCACGATGCCGCGACCCGCGGTGAGCACGCCCACGATGGCGTCGCCGGGGATCGGATGGCAGCAGCGGGCGAAGGTCACCACCAAGCCCTCGGTGCCCCGGATCGAGAGCGGTGCACTGGTCTTGGGTTCGACCTCCTCCGCACCCCGCTCCGGCATGAGGCGCCTCGCCACGAGCGGCGCCAGGTGCTGGCCTAAGCCGATGGACTCGAACAGCTCATCCTTGTCCTCCAGCTTGAACTCCTGCAACACCGCCTCGAGCTCCGCCTCCGGCACGCGGGCAAGCTTCAGGGAAAGCGTCGCCAGCGCCCGCTCCAGCATGCGCTTGCCGAGCTCCACCGCCTCCTCGTGCCGCAGGTTCTTGAGGTAGTGGCGCACGTTGGCGCGCGCCTTGGCGGTGACCACGAAGTTGAGCCAGGCGGGGTTGGGGCGGCCGCTCGGCGAGGTGATGATCTCCACCGTTTGACCGTTCTCCAGCGGGGTGCGCAGCGGCACCAGGCGCCGGTCCACCTTGGCGGCCACGCAGGCATTGCCCACGTCGGTGTGCACCGCGTAGGCGAAGTCCACCGCCGTGGAACCACGCGGCAAGCGACGGATGTCGCCTTGGGGAGTGAACACGTAGACCTCGTCGGGGAACAAGTCCACCTTCACGTTCTCGAGGAACTCCAGCGAACTACCGGTACCCTGCTGCATCTCCACCACGCCCTTCAGCCATTCGCGGGCACGCACTTCGGGGGCCGTCGCCCCGCCTTCGCCGGTCTTGTAGAGCCAGTGGGCGGCGATGCCGGAGCGCGACACCTTGTCCATGTCTTCGGTGCGTATCTGCGCCTCCAGCGGCACACCCTGGGGACCGATGAGCACGGTGTGCAGCGACTGGTAACCGTTGGCCTTGGGGATGGCGATGTAGTCCTTGAACTTGCCCGGCACCGGCTTATAGAGGTTGTGGACCAAACCGAGCGTGCGGTAGCAGTCGTCGGGACGCTGCACCACAAGACGGAAGGCATAGACGTCCAGAACCTCAAGGAGCGGCAAGCGCTTGGCCACCATCTTGCGGTAAACGCTGTAGAGGTGCTTCTCGCGGCCCTCGACGGTGCCCTTGATGCCGGCGCGCTCCAGCGCCTGGGAAAGGCTCGCCACAATCTTGGCTACCATCTCCTTCTGGTGGGTGCGCGAGCGCTTCAGGTGCTTGGCGAGCACCTTGTAGCGGGTCGGGTGCAGCGCTTGAAACCCCAGGTCCTCCAGCTCCATGCGCATGGCACTCATCCCCAGGCGATGGGCGATAGGCGCATAGATCTCGAGCGTCTCGGCGGCGATGCGGCGGCGCTTGGGGGGCGGCATGGCGCCCAGGGTACGCATGTTGTGGAGCCGGTCCGCGAGCTTAACCATGATGACGCGGATGTCCTCCACCATGGCCAGCACCATCTTGCGGAAGTTCTCCGCCTGGGCTTCGGCGCGGCTCTTGAACTTGATCTGGGTAAGCTTGGAGACCCCGTCCACCAACTGAGCCACTTCTGCGCCGAAACGGATGTGGATCTCCTCCTTGAGGGTGGGCGTGTCCTCGATGACGTCGTGCAGCAGAGCCGCTTCGATGGTGCGGTGGTCCATGTGCAGGTCGGCGAGGATGGAGGCGACGGCGACTGGATGGGAGATGTAGGGTTCGCCGGACAGGCGCCGCTGGCCCTCGTGGGCCACGGCGCCGAACAGGTAAGCTTGGTTGATCTCTTGGACTTGTTCTTCGGGCAGGTACTGGCGGAGCTTCGCCAGCAGGTCTTCGATGCCGGTCGCCCGCTTCCCTAAGACCCGATCGAAGATGGAGGAAGCGACCTGACTCATAGACTCCTAAGGACTCGGCTTAGAGCGGATCCTCCGCGTCCATCATCACCACCGGCTGCTGTTCCACCGGCTCTTCCTCGGGGATCTGCTCCACCTGATTGAGGATGTCGGGGCCGATGTTGCCCGCGGCGATCTCGCGCAGGGCGACCACGGTGGGCTTGTCGTTCTCCCAGGGAAGAGTGGGCTCGACGCCGCGCGCGAGCTGTCGCGAACGCTTGGTCGCAACCAACACCAGTTGGAAGAGGTTATCCACGTTCTCCAGGCAATCTTCCACCGTCACGCGCGCCATCTGTAACTCCAGTTAAGTCTGAAAAGCCGGGAAGCGGCCCCTGAGCATGAGCCGGGACGCCGACTCCGAAAACTAGACTTCGAAAAACCGTATAAAAAATACGGCCTTACAGTTTACCGGAGTGGGCGTTTTAAGCCAAGAGTGAGGTAATGACGGGCTTTAGCTCGGGCCGGCTGGCCCGGCTGGCCTCGCCCCGACCGTCCATAATGGCCGCAAGCTCCCGGACCGCCTGCTCGAAATCCTGGTTCACCACCACGTAATCAAAGTCCCGCCAATGGGTCATGTCGCCGGCAGCGTCCTGGAGGCGCCGGGCGATGACCTCGTCGCTATCCGTGCCCCGGGCTCGGAGGCGGCGCTCCAGTTCATGACGGGAGGGGGGGAGGATGAAGATGCTGACGGCTTCCGGCATGATCTTGCGCACCTGGGCAGCGCCCTGCCAGTCGATCTCCAAGAGCACATCGTGGCTCTCTGCCATGCGCTCCTCCACCACCCGGCGGGAGGTGCCGTAGTAGTTGTCGAACACCTGGGCGTGCTCCAGGAACTCCCCCGTCTCCACCATGCGCTCGAATTCCGGCTTGTCCACGAAGAAGTAGTCGCGGCCATGCTCCTCGGTGGGCCGTTTGGGACGCGTGGTGAAGGAGATGGAGAACTGGATGTTGGGA
>DASUBN010000209.1:0-3061 GCA_035763245.1 Gammaproteobacteria bacterium
AGAGTACGGGAGTATATTGGTGGCTGGTGTTCAACATCCTTGATGGGCAATGTACCGCGCTGGTAGTCAACGCCGCGGACATCAAGAACGTGGCTGGGCGCAAGACCGATGTGGCCGACAGCGTCTGGATCGCCGAACTGCTCCAGCATGGGCTGTTGCGACCCAGTTTCGTCCCGGACCAGGCGCAACGCGAACCGCGCGACCTGACCCGTATTCGCACCACGCTGATTGATGGGCGTACCGCGGTGGTCAATCGGATCCGGAAGGTGCTGGAGGACGCCAATATCAAGCCGGCCGGGGTGGCAAGCAACATCATGGGCGTCTATATCCTGGCGGAGCTCCTGGCCGGCACTACCGACCCGGTCGCCATGGCGGACCTAGCCCGCGGCAAGCTCCGTCGCAAGAAGGAAGCACTGGCCGAGGCGTTGCGCGGGCGGATGAAAGACCGCCATCGCCTGCTCAGCGCCTTACATCTGAAGCATCCAGACTTCCTGGAGGAGGGGATCGCCGAACTCAGTCGGCAGATTGCGGCGCGGCTTCGAGTACAGGAAGACGAGTTGCTGCGTCTGCAGACCATTCCCGGTATTGCCCGTCGTGCCGTGGAGGTGGTGGCGGCAGAGGTCGGCCCGGACATGAGCCGCTTTCTCAGTGCCGGCCACCTTGCCTCGTGGGCGGGCATGTGTCCAGGCAACTACGAGAGTGCGGGCAAGCACAAGAAGGGACCGATTCGCCACGGTAACCGGGCGATGATCGGACGAGGCTCAAGTTTCAGCGCACGAGAGAGCAGGCAGGGAACCTGCGCTGATCCAGCCTACACCTCTATCAACTCGATCACCTTCACCTTGCCCGCGCCCGCTTCGAACGTATCGGCCTCCGCTTTAGCCAGCTTCTCGGCGTTGCCTTGTTTCTTCCAATACTCCTTACTCGCTTCATTGTCCAGTTTCCATTCCTCCGGCGTTTTGCCCCGTTTCGACTTCAGCTCGCCCTGGGCATGGAGGATCATCTGCGCCTGCGGGGGGGCATCGGGCGGCACCATCCCATAGACGTGCTCCCAGACCGCCATCACCTGGAAGCGAGTGCCCGGCCGGAAGAGCACTTCGCCCTCCCCGGGACTTTTCGAGAGACCGACGATATTGGCAGCGGTACGGGTGTGAATGATGAAGTAGGTACTCCTGGTGCCCTCATCCAGCTGGGTCTTGACGAAGTTGCCGACGCCGGTCATGGACGGCGAGGCGCTCTGGAAACCGAGATCGGCGACCATGGCCCCTTTTTGCATGATGTCGTGGTATCCTTTGGGCACCTTGATGAGCATTCGGTAGGCGATGCCCTGGAACTTCGGCAACTTGCTGAGACCTGACGTTGCATCTTTCATCGTCGTGCGCCGGTCGCGGTCCGCTTGCTCCGCGGCCGCCTGTTTGCCTTGCATGCGCGTCCCGCCGAGGACGGGCTTGTTTTCGGGGCGCATGACATGGCTGCGCATTTGGCTATTCATAGCTTTGTAGTGTTCCCCGGAATAGGTCTTGATGGCCTCGAATTCTTCCGGGGTCAGCTCCTGGCCCTCCGCCCCCTTCTCCTCGGTGCCGACCAGCCCCTCCAGGTGGGCGTTCTGGGGGAAGTGACCGAGGAAGAGAGGCCTGATCAGATACATACCTTCCAGGTGGCTCACCTTCCTGAAGGCACGCTCGGCGTGATATTGATGCCCGTCCCGCAGCTCGTTGTAGAACTCCTCAAGCGCGTCAATGTGTTCTTGCTGCCCCTCCAGGTGCTCTTTATAGAACGCCGCGGGAACGCCCACTTCCGTGAGGAACTTCGGCATTGGCTTGGTGAGCACGGTCGCCGCGTTCTTGCCCTGTATCATGTGGGAGAGCATGTCATCCAGAGTGCCGGCTTGCGTCTTGGTCGCGGCCCGCACCTCGGCCTCAATGTCATGCTTTACCTTTTCCAGCACAACCGTGAGAGCCGTAACCCATGGTCGGCCCGTGTTGATCGTCTCCCAGAAAGTGATGGTGTCGTAGAGTGCGGTCAGCGTCCCCAAGGAGGGATCCGCCTCATACGCCTTATACGCCTGATTGATGTTCACCTGGTCAGACATATCGGGCTCCAGATCGGCGTCCAGACCCCGGCTCTCCCGCTCCTTCGAGAGTGCCTCCATTCCCTTGACGCCGCGGAGCGTATCAGCCCTCTCCTCATTCGTCTCCCTCTTCTTGCCGCCGAACCTACCCTTTGTCTCCGACACCTGGTGCGTGACCTGCGCGAATTCGACGAAGGACATCAGTTTGCGCTGCACCATCGGTAGGCGTGAACCAGGACCCGCCGGCGCCGCCTGCTCCGCGCTAATCGACTGGGGCAGGGCCGCGGCGCGCCCCACCCGCGCGGCGGAAACGTTCATCCGCGGCGAGCGCGGGGGCGACCCGAGGAGCTGGTTGATCGCGGCGTTTCCCACCGTGCGCTGCAGCATCAGGACGAAATCGGGCGAGACGGCCGCGGGGACACTCGACATCCACCCGACGTCTCCGAGCGCCGCCGCGGGCTTGGCGCCGGCCTTCGCGGGCACGGCGGCGGCCTTCGCGGACACGGCGGTGGCCTTCGCGGGCCTGGCGATGCGCTGGTGTTCGGTGCCCATGGCGGCTCCCGTCAACGAGGCGGTGCGTTTCGCTCCGGTCGCCCGATGGACTCCATGCCACCGCACCGGAACCGGCGTCCGCTCTCCACCAGCATAGCGACCGCCGGGCGCCGCCGCGACACGGAAGGCACGGCAGCGGGCACGGTTTCACGCACGGTTTTCCCGCCTCGCCACGGTCAAGGCCGCGGCGCTCCTGGTATCCTTCTGCTCCAGAAGGCGCTCCCGCGCGTCTTGTGGAGTAATTAGTGACTACGCCACCGTCCTCGTTCGGTTCGCTCCTCAGGCATCTCCGCCGCGCCGCGGGCCTCACGCAGGACGAGTTGGCCGAGCGGGCGCGGATGAGCAAGCGCGGCCTGCAGGATCTCGAGCTTGGCGCCAGTCAGCGTCCCCGCCAGAGTACGCTCGCCCTCCTCGCGGCGGCCCTGGACCTCTCTGCCT
>DASUBN010000210.1:0-4598 GCA_035763245.1 Gammaproteobacteria bacterium
GGCCTTCACGCTGCTCGACCGCTACGGCCAGGTGAACCATCAGTCACTGGCCCAGCACATCACGCCCTACAACGCACCGTTGGCCTCCTCGCCGATGGCCACCGACCTCAGCAGCACCCATGACCTGGCGATGCTGAACGGCATGATCTCCAAGCAGGCAGCCATGATCTCCTTCAACAACGACTTCAAGCTCATGATGATCCTGAGCCTGATCGCCATCCCGCTGGTGCTGATGCTGCGGCGCCCCCGCTTCGACCAGGCCCAGCCCAAAGAAGCCGCGCCGGTGATGGAATGAGCGGCACCCTCAAGGCCACCCAGCGCCTGCCGCACCCGGTGCTGTTCGTCTCCCACGGCGCGCCGACCCTGGCCCTGGACGAGGCGCACCCGACCCATATCTTCCTGAAGGCCCTCGGCCCCGGCCTGCCGAAAGCCCAGGCCATCCTGGTGGTCTCCGCCCATTGGGACACGGAAGTGCCCACGGTCACGGGCGCCGTGCGCCACGACACCATCCACGACTTCTCCGGCTTCCCGGAGCCGCTCTATGCCCTGCGCTACCCCGCCCCCGGCGCGCCCTCGCTCGCGCGCGAGACCGCGGGCCTCTTGCAGGCGGCGGGCTTCGAAGCGCGCATCGACCAGAACCGCGGCCTGGACCACGGCGCCTGGGTGCCGCTCATGCTCATGTACCCGGAGGCCAAGGTCCCCGTGGTGCAGCTCTCGCTGCAGACCCGCATGGGTGCCGAGCACCATCTCAAGCTCGGCGCGGCCCTGGCGCCCCTGCGCGAACGCGGCGTGCTCATCGTCGGCAGCGGCGGCGCCACCCACAACCTGCGGGAGTTCTTCCGCCCGGCGCCGGGTCAGGACGAGTCCTACGTGAAGAACTTCACCAAGTGGCTGCAGACCGTACTCAAGAAGCCCGACCTCGCGAGCCTCAAGGACTACCGCCGGCTCGCCCCCGACGCTGCCCGCGCCCACCCCACGGAAGAGCACTTCTTCCCGCTGCTGGTGGCGGCCGGCGCCGCCAGCGGCCCGGGCCAGCGCATCCACGATGGCATGACCGGCCACAGCCTCGCCATGGACGCCTACAAGTTCTTCTGATTCCCTTCCCGGGATGACAATCCTGGGAACTCTATATAGTCTCTTTGGCTCCAAGCCCATCATCTCTGCTTTTGGGGTAGCGCCATGAGACGGGTCGCCAAGAAACTCAGCCTCGCTGTCTTACTGCTCGCTGCCGCGGCTCCGGCCTTGGCCGACGACACCTATGCCCGCGACCCCCACCAGCCGGTGGACCAGGCCTATACCGCCAAGATCCAGCAATACACCACCGACCCCAGCTTCAACTCGCCCCTCACCGACTACCTGCCCGCCGCCCCCGGCATCCCCACCCCCGAGGCGGTGCTCGGCGACATCGCCGGCGCCCCCGACATGCTGCCCCACTCGAAGGAGGTGTACGCCTACTTCCGGCTGCTGGCCTCGAAGTCGCCGCGGGTGAAGGTCTACACCATCGGCAAGACCGAGGAAGGCCGCGACATGATCGCCGTCGCCGTGGCGGACGAATCCCTGCTCGCGGACCTCAAGGCCAACGACGCGCGCCTGGCCGAGCTCGCCGACCCGCGCCGCATCGGCATGGACGACGCCAAGGCGGCCAAGCTCGTGGCCGCCTCCACGCCCGTCTACTACATCACCGGCACCATCCACTCCACCGAGACCGGCGCCCCCACGGCCCTCATGGAACTCGCCTACCGCCTCGCGGTGGACGACGCACCCTACCTCCAGTACATCCGCAGCCACGTCATCACCCTCATCACCCCCATCGTGGAAGTGGACGGCCGCGACCGCAAGGCGGACCTCTACGCCTGGCACGTGGCGCATCCGGGCCGGCAGGTGGCGCCGCTCATGTACTGGGGCCATTACGTGGCCCACGACAACAACCGCGACGCCATGATCGCCTCCCTGGACCTCACCCGAAACGTCATGGACACCTACCTCGGCTGGCATGCCCAGGTGCTCCACGACCTGCACGAGTCCGTGCCCTTCCTCTACGACAACACCGTAGGCGACGGGCCCTACAACGCCTGGATGGACCCCATCCTCACCAACGAGTGGCAGATGCTGGGCTGGAACAACGTGCAGGCCATGACCAAGTTCGGCATGCCCGGCGTCTTCACCCACGGCGACTTCGACACCTGGAGCCCCGGTTACCTGATGTTCATCGCCGCCACCCACAACGGCATCAGCCGGCTCTACGAGACCTTCGGCAACGACGGCGCCGACACCGAGACCCGCATTCTCGATCCCTCAGACTACTCCCGCACCTGGTATCGCCAGAACCCCCCCCTGCCCAAGGTGCTCTGGTCACAGCGGGACAACAACAACTACGAGGAGAACGGACTGCTCACGGCCCTCTATTACTTCTCCTCCAACAGCAAACTCTTCTTGAACGACTTCTACCTGAAGAGCAAGCGCTCCGTGGAGAAGCCCGAGAACGGCGGCCCCGCCGCTTACGTGCTGCCCGCGGACGATGCGCGCCTGGGCGCCCAGGCGGACCTGCTCACGGTGCTCCAGCGCCAGCATTGCGAGATCCAGAAGACCACCCAGCCCTTCACTGTGGACCTCACCCCGCCCCCGGGTCCGCGCGACGCCTCGCCCAAGCCCGAGAGCCGCAGTTTCCCGGCCGGGAGCTACGTGGTGCGCATGGACCAGCCCTACAGCCGCATCGCCGATGCCCTGCTGGACCGGGAATACTGGGCTCCGGACGATCCCCAGAAGCATCCCTACGACGACACCGGCTGGTCCCTGGGAGATCTCTTCGACACCGAAGTGGTGCGCGTCACCGATCTCTCGGTGCTCAAGGTGCCCATGCAGGCCGTGCGCCGCCCGGTCCGCGCCCCGGGCGGCGTGGAAGGGGACGGCCGCGCGTTCCTGATCGAGAACCACGCGGACGACGCCCTCATGACCCTGCGTTACGCCCTCAAGGGCGCCGACATGCAGGTGGCGGACGCGGACTTCGATGCCGCCGAGCGGCACTTCGAGCGTGGCAGCTTCATCGTCTCCGGCGTGAGCCGCAAGGACATGGACAAGGCCGCCAGGGATCTCGGCCTGCGCGTCTACGCCGCCTCGGCGCCGGACGTGGCGAAGCACAGCATCGGCGTGCCGCGCATCGCCATCATGCACAGCTGGATCGACACCCAGACCGAAGGCTGGTGGCGCATGGCCCTGGACCAGCTGCATATCCCCTATTCCTACATCAGCACCCAGGACGTGTCCCGGGAATCGGACCTGCGCTCCAAGTACGACGTGATCCTGTTCGGGCCCATCGGCGTCAACAGCACGCAACTCATCGTCGACGGCCTGCCCATGTACGGCAAACCCGTGCCCTGGAACAAGTCCGTGCTCACCACGAGTTCCCCCATCGACGAGACCGACGACATCCGCCCGGGCCTGGGCGAGAGCGGCGTCGCCAACCTGAAGCGCTTCGTGGCCGCCGGCGGCCTGCTCGTCACCTCCCAGGACACCGCCAAGTTCGCCATCGACGTGGGCCTCGCGCCCGGCGTGTCCGTGACCCCCACCCACGACCTCAAGGTGGTGGGCAGCGTGCTCGAGGCGGACACCGTGGACGAATCCAGCCCCGTGGCCTACGGCTACGGCGAGGGCCTCGCCGTCTACAGCGCCGACGGCATGACCTTCAACGTCAGCAACCTCGTCACCGGCAGCGACGGCCTGCCCACGGCGGAGGATTACCAGCGGACCACCGGCCGCGGCGGGCCGGAGGACGAAGACGTGCCCCAGGGCCGTCCCTTCGTCGCACCGCCGGCGCTGCCGGAAGTGAAACCCTGGGAAGCGGTGCCCCTGAACGAGGACCAGGCCCGCAACAATCCGTTCCTGATCCCGCCGGCGTTCCGCCCCCGCGTGATCCTGCGCTACGGCGAGCTCAAGGATCTCCTGGTATCGGGTCTCCTGGAGAACGGCCAGGAGATGGCCGAACGCGCCACGGTGGTGGATTCGCCCGTGGGCAAGGGCCACGTGCTGCTCTTCTCCAGCGATCCCATCTACCGGGCCGAGACCCTCGGCACTTATCCTTTGGTGTTCAACGCCATCCTGAACTACGACCACCTGGATCTGGGCAGGAAGGACTAGCCCCATGCGCCGATATGGATATCCGCTCGTCTTCGCCCTGGCCTGCGCGCTCAGCGCCTGCGCTTCCAAGCCGGCCGATCCGAATGCCCATGCCTATTGGGCGAATCCGTTCTGGCAGGAAAGCCTCTTGAGCGCCGTCCAGTCCATGGTGCACCAACCCGATGGCAGCACGCCCATCGTCGGGGTCAACGGCATGGTGCGGTTCACCGTCGCCGATGGAATCATCAAAGATCCCGCGATCGTCGCCAGCACCGGCTATGCGGACCTGGACAAGCTTCTCTTGCAACAAGTCGCTTCCGCGAAACCTCCCAAGACCTGGGGCCCCCATGCTCACGAACCCCATGAGTTCGAGCTGTTGCTCAACATGCTCACGCCCTTCGATTCGTTTCAGTACAACGTCTACCGGGCGATAAGCAACTACAGGCTCTATCCCAGGGATGGAATCATCGCGGGAGCAACGGGCA
>DASUBN010000211.1:0-5468 GCA_035763245.1 Gammaproteobacteria bacterium
CGACGATCTGCACGCGCTGGCGCCGGTGCCCACCGCCTACTGGAAGGAGCTGCAGCCGGCGCTCACGGACCCCGCTGGCGACGCATTGCAACTGCTCTACGCCGAATATGAGGCGCGGGTGGACTATGACGAGGACCTGCATCAGGAACAGGCCTTCGTGGCAGGCTCGCTGGTGGAACTGCTGCGCAAGACCTCCGGCGATTACACCTGGCTCCTCAATCTCGCGAACCACGCTCCCGATCTCAAGCCGGTGACGCTCGAGGACTTTTGGCAGGGTACGCGCCCCCTGGCGGAACCGCCCCAGGTGGCGCCGGCCTTCACGGCCGACGGCTTCAAGATCATCAAGGGTTTCACCGACGAGCTGCAGCAGGCCACCGGCGACACCGACAGCGGGCCCGTGCAGGACTACATGGACCGCTTCTACGACTACTACCAGGACGCCTACGTGGATGCCTGGAAGCAGTTCGCGGACAACTTCGACCAGGGTAGCGATACCCTGGCGGATCGTTCCCAGTGGCTCGCGCTGGTGGGCAACCTGCGCGAGTCAGATCCGTATTTCAAGCTCCTGGACCGCATGCACGAGGAGTTCGCGCCCCTCGACGAGGACGCGGCGGACCTCAAGACCTCCGTGGACTACTACCACGAGGTGGCCACCTACGCGCCGGCCTCGGCCACGGCGGGAAGCGCGGCGAAATCCAGCGGTTTCGGCAAGGCCCTGGCCGGTTATGGGCTCGGACTGCTGTCCGGCATCAGCAAGGAGGCCAAGAAGGTCACCGGTCAGGTGCGCAAGATCCAGAAGCTCAACAAGAAGCCCAAGACCCGCCACGGCAAGAAGCTGAAGGACCTGGAGTCCGCCCTGGAGACCGCCGCCAAGGCCAACGAGGACTATGAGAAGGCGATCACGCTCATGGCCTTCAACTCGGACAACGCCAGCGAATCCTACGCCAACGTGGCGGCCTGGTTCGGCAACCCGGACAAGGTGGCATCGAGCGGTACCAGCGGTGGCAACGGTTGGGCCGCGATCCAGGCCCTGGAACTCGTGATGGGCAAACCCGACCCCGAGACGGAATCCTTCTGGACGCTGTACACCGGGCCTCTGCGCCTGCTCTATCAGTTCATGCAGCAGGAGACCGCCTGCTACCTGGACCAGCAGTGGAGCGCGAACGTACTCACCCAGACCGAGGGCGTGGAGGAATCCAAGCTGCCGGACCTGCTCATCGGCAAGAGCGGGCTCGTATGGTCCTACACCGGCAAGACGGCCGCACCCTTCCTCAGCAACAAGTACCAGGCGGGGTACGTGCCGGTGCATGTGGACAAGCAGGCCATCCCCTTCGATCCGAGCTTCCTCGGCTTCCTGAACCGCGCGCTGGAGGGGGCGCAGCTGGTGGAGGGCAACCAGGCGGTGACGCTTGCAACCCTGCCCACCAACGTCAACACCGGCGCCAAGATCCTGCCCAGCAACGTGATGCTCACGCTGCAGTGCGCCTCTGGCATGCAGGAGCTGGACAACTACAACTTCAAGGCCACCCAGACCTTCAACTGGACCGTGGGCGGCTGCGGCGACACGGTGCTGCGCATCTTCCTGGGTCCGCTGGTGCTGACGCGGGTCTACTCGGGGCTCAAGGGTTTCCCGCAGTTCCTGGAGGATTTCAAGGACGGCGAGCACGTGTTCGGACCGGAGGACTTTCCGGATGACCGCGAGGAGCTCGAACACGACGGCGTGAGCGCCATCCGGGTGCGCTACGCCATCACCGGCCAGAAGCCGGTGATCCTGGCCCTGAAGGCGGTGCCGCTCGAAGCTCCGCTGGAAGTGGCGAAATGCTGGGCGCCGGGCGGGTGAGGACGCGCCTTATGAGGAGAACATCAAGTGGCTGACGAGGCCCAGGAAAAAGCCGAACGGCTGCGGCTCGTCTACCGCACCGAGACCGCCGGGCGGGAGAGCGACGTGGAGCTCCCGTTCCGGATGCTCGTACTCGGGGATTTCACCCGGGACGGACGCTCCGGTTTCGCAGAGGGCAACGCACCCATCACCCTGCCGGCCCGGGAACTCGACCCGGTGCTGGCCAAGCTCGCGCCCAAGCTCAGGCTGCAGGTGCCGAACGTGCTCGCCGAGGCGACGGAGGCGCCGCTGGAGGTGATGCTGGAGTTCCGCGACCTCGGCGACTTCGCGCCGGACCGGATCATCCGCCAAGTGCCGGAGCTCAAGGCTCTCTTGGAGCTGCGCGCGCTCTTGTGGCGCTACCGGGAGCGGGGCGCGAACCTGCGGCAGATCGCCGCCGACATCCAGGCGTTGCTCGGCGAGTGGGAGCTCGGCACCGGTTCGGGGAGCTTCTGGCACGATGCGCTCAAGTCCAAGGTCGGCGCCATGGGCGCCCACAACGTGGGTCAGATGTTGGCGGAGATCGACGCGCGCCTGGGGCCGCAGCTCGACCGCATCCTGCACCACCCGGAGTTCCGGGCGCTGGAGGCCTCCTGGCGCGGCCTGGCCTTCCTGCTGGAGCGGGTGGACTACGGCGAGAACTGCGTGATCGAGGTGCTCAACGTCTCGAAGCGGAGCCTTCAGGAGGATTTCGAGGACGTGCCGGAGGTGGTGCAGTCGCAGCTCTACCGGCTGGTGTACACGGGCGAGTTCGGTCAGTACGGCGGGCGGCCCTACAGCCTCATGGTGGGCGACTACAGCTTCGGTCCGGGCGCGGCGGACGTGCACCTCCTGCAGAACCTGGCGAGCGTGGCGGCCGTCGCCCACGCGCCCTTCATCGGCGCCGCCGGACCCGCCTTCTTCGGTCTCGACGACTTCGCGGGCCTGGTGCGCCTCCGGGACCTGCGCTCGCTCATGAACGAGCCGCAGTTCACCAAGTGGCGCTCCTTCCGCGCCGGCGAGGACGCCCGTTACCTGGGGTTGACCCTGCCGCGCTTCCTGCTGCGCCGCGCCTACGGTACGCCGGGGCTCAAGGCCGCGGCCTTCGACTACATGGAGAGCTTCAGCGGCGAGGAGGAGCGCTGCCTATGGGGCAACTCCGCCTATGCCTTCGCCACGCGCCTCGCCGCGAGCTTCGCGCGTTTCCGCTGGTGCCTCAACGTCACCGGCAAGGAATACGGCCGGGTGGAGGGGCTCGCCGTGAGCAGCGCCGAGGGTCCGGGCAAGGTCCCCACGGAGCTCGTGGTGGACGACAGCCTGGAGGTGGACCTGTCGCGCTTCGGGTTCATCACCCTCACGGTACACCGTGGCGACAGCGAGGCCGCGTTCTACACCGCAGTCTCGGTGCAGAGCGTGCCCGAGGAGGAGGCCGGGGCCAACGTGAGCGCGGTCTTCGGCCGCAAGCTGGCGGCGCAGCTGCCTTATCTACTGCTGGTGAGCCGTCTCGCCCATTACCTCAAGGTGATGCAGCGCGAGCACCTGGGCGCCTGGCGTAACCGCGCCGAGGTCGAGAAGGAGCTGGGCCGCTGGATACAGCAATACGTCACCGACATGGCCAACCCCGCGCCGAGCGTGCGCGCGCGGCGGCCGTTGCGGCAGGCCAAGATCGAGGTGGTGGAAGTGCCGGGCAAGAACGACTGGTACCTGGTGAAGCTCAACATCACGCCGCACCTGAAGTACCTGGGTTCGCCGTTCTCGCTGGCGGTCACGGGCAAACTGGAGAAATCATGAAGCGGTGCCGCCCCGGGTGCCGCGAGGAGCAGCAGCCATGCCGATGCCTGGAAACCTGACGCTGGTGGGCAAGGAGCAGGGCCCGATCGAGGGCTCCTGCGACATCGAAGGGCGCGAGGAGACCATCCTGGTGCAGGCCTTCAAGCACACCGTGGACCTGCCGGCCAACGAGCACGGCCTGCCCTCGGGCAGGCGCGTCCACCGCCCGCTGATGATCACCAAGGAGGTGGACAAGAGCACCCCCAAGCTCTACCAGGCGCTGTGCAGCGGCGAGCCCATGAGCGAGGCCACGCTGCGCTGGTACCGGCTGGACGGCTCCGGCGAGGAGGTGCAGTTCTTCACGGTGATGCTGCAGAACGCGATGCTCGTGAAGATCGAGTCCTGGGTGCCGGATGTGCTCGACAAGCAGAACGCGGGCTACGGCAACATGGAGAACCTCTGGTTCACCTATGACACCATCCGCTGGACCTGGGAAGAAGACGGCATCGAGTACGAAGAGACCTGGGACCCCGAGGGCAAGAAGTAGGCAAGCATGTCCGAAGAGAGGCTATTCAAGCGTTTGCGCCGCTGGTCCAGCGGCGGTCCGGTCGCGGACGTGGGCAGCTACGTCGAGTCGGTGCTGCAGGACCTGGGGAAGCTGTACAACACCCGCCGCGGCGCGACGCCGCTCGGCGAGCTCTATGGCCTGCCCGACATCTCCGACATGCTGGCGAACCTGACCCCGCCGGACATCGAGCGCATCCGGGAGGCCATCGAGACCACCACCCGGCAGTACGAGCCGCGCATGCAGGACACGCGGGTGAGCGTGCCGGCCGAGGAGAGCCCCGGGATGCTGCGCTTCGCGGTGCAGGGCAACCTGCTCTACGAGAAGACGCGGGTGCCCTTGCGCTATCTGGTCAACATCGAGGGCGACGGGCGCGTCGCCGTGAGGCAGCAGGCATAGCATGAACCGCGACTACTACCAACGCGAACTGAACGCGCTCCGGGAGCTGGCCAAGGAGTTCGCCGCCGCCCATCCGGCGCTGGCTTCGCGCCTTTCCGGCCCGAGCCCCGATCCGGATGTGGAGCGCATCCTGGAGGGCGTGGCCTTCCTCACCGGCCGGGTGCGCGAGAAACTGGACGACGACTTCCCGGAGCTGGCCCAGACCCTCACCCAGCTAATCTACCCGCATTACCTGCGTCCGCTCCCGGCCACCACCATCATGGAGTTCCGGCCCAAGGACACCCTGCGGCGCAACATGGTGGTGCCGGCCGGCAGCTACGTGGACTCGGTGGAGGTGCAGGACACCCAATGCCGCTTCCGTACCTGCTACGAGGTGCGCATCGCGCCCGTGTCGCTGGTGCAGGCGCAACTCCTCGAGCGCCCCGGCGGGCGGCGCTCCATCGACCTGACGCTGCAGCTCAACGGCCTGACGCTGCCCCAGTGGGACGGCGAGCGGATGCCGTTCTTCATCGGCGGCGACTTCGCCGGGGCTGCCGACCTCTACATGCTGCTGCTGCGCGGCCTGGAGCGCGTCGTGCTCTCGAGCGGCGCAGGCGAGCATGAGTTGCCGGCCTCGGCCCTGCAGCCCCTGGGGCTGGATGACGCCGAGGCCATGCTGCCCCGCACCGCGGCCACGCTGCCGGCCTTCGGCCTCCTGCAGGAGTATTTCCTGCTCAAGGAGAAATTCCTGTTCGTGGAGCTGACGCGGCTGCAGGAGTGGCGCCAGCGCGGCAACGGCAACCAGTTCCACATCCGTTTCGACTTCGCGCCCGTGGAGGCGCGCTTCCCG
Organism: Gammaproteobacteria bacterium; assembly: GCA_035763245.1. Lineage (GTDB taxonomy): Bacteria > Pseudomonadota > Gammaproteobacteria > Natronospirales > REEB76 > DASUBN01. The sequence goes on from DASUBN010000211.1 coordinate 5,422, forward strand.
GCCGTGGACCGGGAGCGCTTCATCCTGCACTGCACGCCGGCGGTGAA
>DASUBN010000212.1:0-6111 GCA_035763245.1 Gammaproteobacteria bacterium
GGCTCCCAGGGTATGGCCCAGGTAACTCTTTAAGGAGCTGATGGGCACGGCGCGCCGGAACACTTCCCGGGTGGCCCGGGCTTCGGCCACGTCGCCCCGGTCGGTGGCGGTGCCGTGGGCGTTCACGTAGCCCACTGCGTCGGCACCGATACCGGCATCGTCGAGGGCGAGCTGCATGGCTTGTACCATGGTCTCGATCGTGGGCTGGGTCATGTGGGCACCGTCGGAGTTGGTGCCGAAGCCCACGAGTTCCGCGTGGATGCGCGCGCCGCGCGCCTTGGCGTGCTCCAGCTCCTCCAGCACCAGGGTGGTGGCGCCCTCGCCGATGACGATGCCGTCACGGGCCAGGTCGAAGGGTCTCGGCGTCGTGTGGGGCGCGTCGTTCTTCAGGCTCGCGGCGAACATGGTGTCGAACATGGCGACAGGCCCAACGCTGAACTCCTCCGCGCCGCCCGCGACCATCACCGTCTGCTTGCCTTGCTGGATGGTCTCGTAGGCGTAGCCTATGGCCTGGCTGCCGGAGGTGCAGGCGCTGCTGGAGGGGATGACCCGGCCGGTGATGCCGAGCAGCATGCCGATGTTCACGGCGCCGGTGTGGCTCATCATCTGCACGTAGGTGTTGGAGGTGACGCCGCGGATCTTGTGGGACATCTCGATCTTGCCGAAGGCGAGGATGGCGTCCGCACTGCCGGCAGAGGCGCCGTGGGCGATGCCGGTGCGGCCCGACTTCAGGATGGGGTGGCCGAGCAGCCCGGCGTCCGCGAGGGCCCGCTCCGCCGTGAGGGTGCTCATCACCGCCACCGGACCCATGCTGCGCAGGATCTTGCGGTCATAGTGGGGCGGGATGTCGTACTTCGCCACCCGCGAACCCAGCCGGGTACGCAGCCCTTCGTAGCCATCGAATTCGGGGCGATAGCTCACGCCCGAGCGCCGTGCCTTGAGAGCGGTGCGGACCGTGGGCCAGTCGTGGCCGAGCGCCGTAAGTCCGCTCATGCCCGTGACGGCGACGCGGTGCATGCTCAGAACATCCCGCCGTTGATCGAGAGCACCTGGCGGGTGACGTAGGCGGCGGCGTCCGAGAACAGATAGCCCACCAGCGCCGCCACTTCCTCGGGCTTGCCGGCGCGGCCCAGGGGGATCTGCTTCAGGATCTCCTCGATGGGCAGGTCTTCCACCATCTCGGTCTCGATGAAGCCCGGCGCCACGCAGTTCACGGTGATGCGGCGGCTGGCGAGTTCCACCGCGAGCGCCTTGCTGGCACCGATGAGGCCCGCCTTGGCGGCGCTGTAGTTGGTCTGGCCGCGGTTGCCCATCAGCCCCGAGACCGAGGTGATGGCCACCACGCGGCCGCCGTCCTTGAGTCGCACCAGCGGCATCACCAGGGGGTTGAGCAGGTTGTAGAAGCCGCCCAGGTTGGTGGCGAGCACCTTGTCCCAATCGGCGCCCGGCATGGCGGCGAAGGTGTTGTCGGCGGTGACGCCGGCGTTGCAGACCACTCCCCAGAAGGCGCCGTGGGCGTCGAGCTCCGCTTCCAGCGTCCGGCGCGTGGCGTCGCGGTCCGTGAGGTCAAAGCCGAGGGTGCGGGCAGTACCCCCTGCGGCGACTATGTCCTGGGCCAGGGCTTGGGCCTTTGCGGCGTTCTTGTGGTAGTGCAGGCAGAGTTCGAAACCGGCGCGGCCGAGCTCACGGGCGATGGCCCGACCGATGCCGCCGCTGGCTCCGGTCACCAGCGCCCTTCTTGTCCCCTTCACGGCCTGTCCTCCTCGTCCACTTCCACGATGATGATCGTGGCTTCGGCCAGCATCTCGCCCCCGCTCTGGATGGTACAGGCGCAGGCGGCGACTCCGCTATCGGCGCCGAAGTCACGGATGCATTCGATCTCGAGCTCTGCGCCTTCCGGGAAGTAGCTGGCGCGGGTCTCGTAGCGCCGCGTGCCGAGCAGCATGCCGGCGCGGGGTGGGCGCTGTTCACGCCGGGCCTTGAGGCCCGCGTAGGCGGCGATGGCCTGGGACATGAGTTCGAGCCCCACCCAGCCCGGCAGCCCTCGATCCGGCACGAAGTAGCGGCTCGCGGCCGAGACCCTGGCCCGGGCGCGGATGCGACCGTCCGCGTGCTCCAGCACCGCGTCCAGCAGCAGGGCCGGGCCTGCGTGAGGCACGAGTTCGGCGATGGGCGGGAAGGCGTCCGCCATCAGCCTCTCCCCAGCAGCACGCAGATGTTGTTGCCGCCGAAAGCGAAGGAGTTGCTGGCGACGACGCGGCACTCGCGGCTCATGCCGGTGCCGACGAGGTTGAGCGGCGCGAGAGCAGGGTCCGCCTCGCCGTCCCAGACGTGGGGCGGCAGGGTCGCGGCGCCGGGCTCCGTGAGCAGCATCCAGCAGAAGCCGAGTTCCGTGGCGCCCGCCGCACCCAAGGTATGGCCCACCAGCGGCTTGGTGGAGCTGCAGGCGACGTCGCCGAGCACGCGGTGCACCACATGGCTCTCCATCAGGTCGTTCTGGGACGTGGCGGTACCGTGCAGGTTGAGGTAGTCCACCGCCTTGGCGTCGGTGCCGGCGAGGGCCTGGAGCAAGGCGAGTTCGGCGCCGCGGCCCTCCGGGTCGGGGCCGGAGATGTGATAGGCGTCGGAGGATTCGCCGATGCCGAGCACCGCCACGGGTCCGGGCTCGCGGCTCATGAGGAACAGTGCTGCACCCTCGCCGATGTTGATGCCGTCGCGGTTCCGGCTCATGGGGTTGCAGAGGTCGTGGGATACGGACTCGAGGGCAGCGAAGCCGTTGAGGGTCAGGCGGCAGAGGGAATCCACGCCGCCCACGAGCATGGCGTCGCAGAGGCCCGCGTCCAGGAGCCGTTTGGCTGAGGAGAGCGCCTTGGCACTGGAGGTGCAGGCGGTGGATACCGTCCAGGCAGGCCCGCCTAAGCTGAGCGCGCAGCGCAGGTATTCGCTGGGACTGCCGATCTCCTGCTGCCGGTAATCGAACTCCTCGGGAAAGGCGCCGCTCTTGAGGCGCGCCGCGAGCGCGCGTTCGCCCTCGGCGATGCCAGCGGTGCTGGTGCCGAGCACCGCCCCGATGCGTTTCGCACCGTAGCGCGACAGCGCGGCGGCGATGGCCGGGCGGATCTGGTCCACCGCCTGTTGCAGCAGGCGGTTGTTGCGGGATGCGTAGGCCCCAAGGCTGGGCGCGACGGGCGGTAGCATCGCTACCGCTTCGCCCACCCGCACGCGGCGGCCGGACACCAGATCCCCGCGGGCATGCATCCCGGCGGTGGAACCCGCATAAAGGTTGCGGCGCACCGCGTCGGTGCCCGAGCCGAGGGCGTTCACGATGCCGAGGGCATGGAGATAGACCGGTTTCATGGTACGGACTTGCCGCCGGCGAGCGGCGTTATCTCCACTTTGACGCCGGAGTGCGGGATCTCTATGCTCAAGGTGGATTGGTCGAGTGGCTTGAGGCTTCGTTCTAGATGGGCAACGAGGCGGTTGCCTTCGTAGAGGTCGCGCTTCTCCTGGGTCCCATCGGTTGACGTCCTCAAGGCGAGTCCATGCAGGCGCTCCTGCAGCAGCTTGGGGTCGGCGATGGAGAGCTCCAGCATAGCCACCAACATCTCTGGCTTGAGCTTGGAATCCGCCGGCACGCTCGTGACCTTTGTGCCGTCGTAAGTGAGATCGAAGAGGCTGGTGCCGAAGAGGCTGAAGCCCGCCAGCTCGAGCTTGCGGGAATCGATGTGCAGCAGGCCCAGGAAGGCGTCTTCCCCGCCGTCGTGGGTCACCTTCACCATGTGGCTGCCTTCCACCGGCGGCAGCGCCGCGGGCGGCAAGAGGCAGAGCTGCCCGTCGCGGCCGAAGCGGGTGCAGCCGGGGCCGAGCAGCGGCGTGGTGCAGCCCGCGAGCAGCAACAACGGGAGCAGGAGGGCAAGGTGTCTCATGCCTCCTCCACGGGCGGCAGCGACAGGGGCGCGCTCAGGTAGCTCGTGAGGATGCCGGCCAGGGTCGCGATGCCGAAGGCATGCAGGGCCGGGATGGCACTCAAGGCGAGCAGGCCGAAGGAACAGAGCATGGTGAGGGCCGAGAGCGAAACCGCCAGCGCCGGCGAGCGGCGCGTCGCCCCGCCTTCCCGCAGGAACACCGTGTAGTCTCGGCCGAGGCCGAGGATCAGGATCAAGGCTACCACCACGAAGATGTTCACCGGCTCCCCGAGCCAGCCGAGCACGCCCAGCGTCACCCCCAGGGCGAGCAGTGGCGGGAGCAGCATGCGCACCGCTTCGCGCCGGCCATAGCGCCAGACCAGGAGGGTGGAGATGAGCAGGTAGCCGAGCACCACGAGCCAGGTGGTGCGCACGCGGATGCGGTGGAAGGTGGCGGCGATGTGCGCCAGGGGCTCCTCGAAGCTCGCCCCCGGGACGGCAGCGGCCCCCTGACTGAGCAGTGCGGGATCCAGGCCGCTCCGGCCGGTGACGGTGGAGAGCAGCGCCACGCCGTCGGCGTCGGGCAGCACAAAGCGCTTCAAGTCAGGCGCCGCGCTAAACAGCGCTGCCGCGTCGAGGGTTTGGCGCGGATCGTCCTGCCAGCGGTCCACCATGCGGTCGGCGAGCCTGGCCGGAAGACCGAGGTGGGCAAGCGAGCTGCGCAGCAGTTTGGGCTGGGAGAACACCTTGCTCCAGGCGGCGAAGCTGCGCTGCTGCTGCGCGGCCGAGGGCAGGAAGCGCGACAGGCCGAGCGGTGCCGCGTCGGGGACGCTCTTGTGCAGTTCCGCGAACAGAGCCTCTTCCCGCGTCAGCGCCTGTTCCAGGTCCTGCCCCTGCACCATGAAGAAACCGGGTGGTGCGTCCTGGCCCAGGGTGCTGCGGATCGCGGTATCCGTCGCCACTAGGGCCGGCGGCAGTTGCTGCAGGTCGCGCACGTCGTCGCTGGTCTTGAGCAGGAACCAGCCCGGTACGCACAGGAGCAGCGCCGCCGCCGGCAGCCATAGCCGCCAGCGGGAGGGCCGGCAGGCGGCGGCCATGAAGCGCCGCGGCCAGTCCACGGATGGATGGATCTCAACCTTGGATGCCGCCGTCAGTGTCACCGGGAACACCAGCACCACCACCAGCGCCGCCTCCAGCAGGCCCGCGATGGAGAACACCGCGATCTGCATGAGCGCCGGGAAACCCGCCAGCATCAAGAAGGCGAAGGCCAGCACGCCGGTGGCGAGTCCCATATAGAGACCCGGCCGCACCGCGCCCATCACGTTCTTGGGTTTGCGTCCCCCGAACCAGTACTCGGCGAAATAGAGCAGCGCGTAGTCGATGGCGATGCCGAGCAGGGTGGTGCCGAACACCAGGGTGAGGATTTGGATGGAGCCGAAGCAGAGGACCACTGCGGCGCAGGCCGCGAGCACACTCGCCACGAGTTGCAGACCCGCGAGCACGTGCGGCGCAAGGCTGCGGAAGGCGAAGGCGATGAGTACCATGATGAGCAGCGTCGAGGTGGCGCTCAGCCACAGGGTCTCGGACTGCGCCTCATGCCGGGCGGCGTCGGCGAAGATCGGCGCGCCGGTGGCCTCGAGCGTGCAGCCGGGGCAGCGGCGTGCGGCGGCGGTGCGCGCCTGCCGCACCGCCTGAGTCACCCGCGTGGCCGCCTCCTGCTCGAAACCCTCCCCCGGGGACTGCAGGCTCAGCAGATAGTAGCGCTTGTCGCCACGCAGGGCCGTGAGGAAGGGGCCGTCCGGCAGGAAGTCCGCGTAGGGACGCGGCAGGCCGCTCAGGAAGGCGGTGAAATAGCCGCCCGGATCCTGGTCGAAGGAACCCATGAGGCCCGCCGGGCTAGCGAGTTCTACCGCCACTTCGCGGGCGAGCGTCTCGGCGCCGCCCTGAGCGAGGGCATGCACCTGCTCCGCATCCAGCAGCGCGAAATGGTGTTCCCGATAGATGGCGAGCACCTGGTCCGCCGAGAAACCGGTGTCCGGGCGCAGTCCGGCGGCGTCCAGGGCGCCTTGGGCGGCGAGCGCCGCGCCCCGGGTGTCGGGCGTGTCCGCGCCCTCCACCAGTACCAGCACCTGGCGCACGAAGGCGTCTCGACTGCGCGCTGTGGCGGCGGCGAGCGCGTCCGAGCCCTGCTCCGCCGGCAACATCG
>DASUBN010000213.1:0-2796 GCA_035763245.1 Gammaproteobacteria bacterium
TGGCGGAGATGGATTCGCGCATGCCGGCGATGCCGCGCGCGTAGACCATGTCGGCGATGAGCTTGATCTCATGCAGACAACAGAAGTAGGCGATCTCGGGCGCGTAGCCCGCCTCCACCAGGGTGTCGAAGCCGGCGGCGATGAGATGCGTCAAGCCGCCGCAGAGCACCGCCTGCTCGGCGAAGAGATCGGTCTCAGTCTCTTCCTTGAAGCTGGATTCGATGATGCCGGCGCGGCCATGGCCCTGGGCCCAGGCGTAGGACAGCGCCAGTGCCCTGGCCTGCCCGCTCTTGTCCTGATGCACGGCGATCATGCCGGGTACGCCGTGGCCGGTTTGGTATTGGGCGCGCACTTGCTCGCCGATGCCGTTGGGTGCCACCATGATGACGTCGAGGTCGGGCCGAGCCTTGATGCGCCCATAGTGGACGTTGTAACCGTGGGCGAAGACCAGCGCCCCGCCCGGGGGCAGCCGCGGCTCGACGACGGTGCGATAGATCTCCGGCTGCACCTCGTCGGGGACCAGCATCACCACCAGGTCAGCCTGGGCAACCGCCGCCGCCGGCTCGGTCACGGCAAGACCGGCAGCTTCGACCGCGGCACGGGACTGGGAGCCGGTCCGCAAGCCCACCATGACCCTAACCCCCGAGTCCTTTAGGTTCGACGCCTGGGCGCGGCCTTGGGCACCGAACCCGAGCACCGCTACGCGGCGCTGGCGCACCAGCTTCGGGTCGGCATCGGCGTCGTAAAAAAGGCGCATGGGGTCCGTTGACGCTAGGCTCCGGGGAGCCGAGGCCGCTAGAATACGGGCTTTCCGCTCCAAAACCTACAAGACCACCTATGCGCGCCTCCCGCTTTCCGCTCAACACCGTCAAGGAAACCCCCGCCGACGCCGAGACGGCGAGCCACAAGCTCATGCTGCGGGCCGGAATGCTGCGCAAGCTCGCTGCCGGCATCTATACCTGGACGCCGCTGGGTCTCCGGGTGTTGCGCAAGGTGGAGACCGTAGTGCGCGAGGAGATGGACCGGGCCGGGGCCCTGGAGATGCTCATGCCCTCGGTACAGCCCAAGGAACTCTGGGAGGAGACCGGCCGTTGGCAGAAGTTCGGCGGTCAGCTCCTGAAGATCAAGGACCGCAAGGATCAGGAATACTGCTACGGCCCCACCCACGAAGAGGTGGTGACGGACTGGGCCCGCGCCGAACTCAAGAGCTATAAGCAGCTGCCCCTGAACGTCTATCAGGTGCAGACCAAGTTCCGAGACGAGATCCGGCCGCGCTTCGGCGTGATGCGCGCCCGCGAGTTCATCATGAAGGACGCCTACTCCTTCCACACCAGCGGTGAGGACCTGGCGCGCGAATACCGGAACATGTACGACACCTACGGCCGCATCTTCACGCGCCTGGGGCTCAAGTTCCGGGCGGTGAAGGCGGACACGGGCGCCATCGGCGGCAATGCCTCCCACGAGTTCCATGTGCTTGCCGACTCCGGCGAGGATGCCATCGCCTTCTCTACGGGTTCGGACTACGCGGCCAACGTGGAACTGGCCGAGGCGCTCGCCCCCGCCAGCAGTCGCCCGGCGGCCATGGCCGTGCTGCAAGCGGTGGATACCCCCACCCAGAAGACCATCGACGAGGTCTCCGCCTTCCTCAAGGTGGACCCGAGACGGTGCGTGAAGACCCTCATCGTGCGTGGCGAGCAGGGCCTGGTGGCGCTCTGCCTGCGCGGCGACCACGAGGTCAACGAAGCCAAGGCCGCCAAGCTCCCGGAACTGCCCGGCGAGTCGGTGCTGGCGGACGAGGCCGAGATCTGGAAAGCCATCCAATGCAAGCCGGGCTTTATCGGCCCGGTGCACCTACCTCAGGGCGTGCCTCTGATCGTGGACCGCGCGGCGGCGGCGCTCGCCGACTTCGTCTGCGGCGCCAATGAGACAGGCAAGCACTACCAGGGCGCTAACTGGGAGCGGGATGCGCATATAACCCGGGTCGAGGACCTGCGTAAGGTGGTGGCCGGCGACCCTTCGCCCGACGGCAAGGGACGCCTAAGCATCGCCCGGGGCATCGAGGTGGGCCATGTGTTCTCACTGGGCGATAAGTATTCCAAGGCCATGGGCGCCACGGTGCTGGACCAGCAAGGCAAGGCGGTGGCCCTGCAGATGGGCTGCTATGGTCTCGGTGTGAGCCGGGTGGTGGCGGCCGCCATCGAGCAGAACCACGACGAGCGCGGCATCATCTGGCCCGCCCCCCTCGCCCCCTTCGACATCGCGCTCCTGCCCCTCAACATGGGCAAGTCCGAGAAACTCAAGGCGGCGGCCGAAAAGCTCTATGCGGAGCTGCAGGAAGCGGGTTACACGGTGCTCATGGACGACCGGGACATGCGCCCCGGGCCCATGTTCGCGGACGCGGAGCTCATAGGCATACCGCACCGGCTCGTGCTCTCGGAGCGCGGTCTGGATGCCGGCACCGTTGAATACAAAGGCCGGCGGGACACCGATAACCAGAACATCCCCCGGGGAGAGCTCATGGGCTTCCTGAGACAACGCCTGGCTGGCGGCTGAGATGCGCGGCGCTTGGAGCATGGGCATCCTGGCGGCCGGCCTTCTGGCCGCCGTCCCGGCTCATGCCCGGAAGTTCAGCAAACCTGACCCCGAACTCGTGATGCTGGTGCAGCAGGCAGAAGCGGACAAGAGCGATTTCACGGACAAGTACGACGCCGAGGTCTGGCTCACAGACATGTCCCTGCGCCTCGCGCCCCTGGTACCGGATCCGGATCAACGCCTAAAACTCCTCAGGCTCATCCA
>DASUBN010000214.1:0-2589 GCA_035763245.1 Gammaproteobacteria bacterium
CACGGCCATCAGGTGTTCATCGAGAAGAACGCCGGCATCAAGAGCGGGTACAGCGACGACAACTTCCGCTCCGTGGGCGTCGAAGTGCTGAATACCGCGGCCGAGGTGTACGGCAAGGCCGAGATGATCGTGAAGGTCAAGGAGCCCATCAAGGCCGACCTGGATCTCCTGCGCAAGGAACACCTGCTGTTCTGCTACCTGCATCTGGCGGCCCTGCCGGACCTCACCGAGACCCTGAAGAAGATCGGCCTCACGGCCGTGGCCTTCGAGACGGTTGAGGAAGACGGCCGTCTGCCGCTGCTCGCTCCCATGAGCGACATCGCCGGGCGCCTCTCCATCCAGGTAGGCACCCACCTCCTGCACCAGCCCATGGGCGGCAAGGGCATCCTCCTGGGCGGCGTGCCCGCCGCCAAGCGCGGCCGCGTGGTCATCGTGGGCGCGGGTGTCGCCGGCGGCGCGTCCGCCACGGTGGCGGCCGGCATGGGCGCGCAGGTGACGGTGTTCGATATCTCCCGCGACCGCATGGAACGCATGCGCGAACTGGGTCCGAACGTCACCGCGCTGTATCCGCACACCGCCGACATCGCCGAGGCGGTGAAGTATGCCGACATCGTGGTGGGCGCGGTGCTGGTCACCGGCGCCAAGGCCCCGCACGTGGTGAGCGCCGACATGGTGCGCAGCATGCAGCCGGGCTCGGTGGTGGCGGACATCTCCGTGGACCAGGGCGGTTGTGTGGAGACCACCAAGCCCACCACCTGGGACAATCCCACCTATGTATGGGAGGGCGTCACCCACTTCACCGTCACCAACATGCCGGGCGCGGTACCGCGTACTTCGTCACAGGCCCTCTCGGCAGCCATCACTCCCTACGCCATCAAGCTGGCGGCGGGCGGCTGGCGGGACCTCGAGTCCCTGCGCAAGGGCATCAACGTGGAAGGCGGCAAAGTGGTGCATCCGGCACTGCTCAAGTAAAGTAGGAACTCCCGGGAACTTCCGTAACCAGGTCCATAGGTGGCGCAAGCGACGCGCAAGGAAAACGAACGGTCACCGCTGGCTATCCATCTGGCCCAGGGCCTCAAGGAAGCCGCGTTGTGGATCTTCCTGGTGGCCGGTCTGGTGCTGCTGCTGGCCCTGTCCACCTACAGCGCCAAGGATCCCGGCTTCTCCTACAGCGGAGAAGCCGGGGGCCATGTCCAGAACGCCATCGGTCCCGCGGGGGCCTGGCTTGCTGACTTCCTCTATTTCCTCATCGGCTATCCGGCCTATCTCCTGGCGGCGCTGCTCATCTGGTCTGGATGGCTGATCTTCGTGGCACGCCGTTCCACCGAGCCCGTAAACAAGTGGCACCTCACGGCACGTATCGGCGGGCTCATCCTGGCGCTGCTCACCGCCAGCGGGCTCGCCTCCATCAACTCCGTGAAGGAGCCGGGCGGGCTGCCGGTGGATGCCGGCGGCATGCTGGGCGATGCCATCGGCAAGAGCCTCGCCCACGTGCTGAGTCCGCTCGGCGCCATGCTGGTGCTGCTGGCGATCTTCCTCGGCGCGGTGACGGTGTTCACCGGTCTCTCCTGGCTCGCCATGATGGACCGCACCGGCCACTGGACGCTGCTCCTCATCGAACGCTCCCGTAACCGCTGGGCCTGGCTCCGGGAGGCGGTGCAGGCACGCCGCGTGCGCGAGCAGCAGGTGGAGGTGATCAAGGTCCACCAGCAGGAAGTGAAGAAGAAGCCCAAGCCGCGCATCGAGCCCATCGCCAAGCCGGTGGAGCAGAGCCCGAGGGTGGAGCGCGAGCGGCAGGTGCCGCTGTTCGAGCCGCCCGCGGATTCCGAGCTGCCGCCGCTCTCGCTCCTGGACGACGAACCGCCCAAGGTGGAAGGCTATTCCGAGGCGGCGCTGGAGGCCATGTCCCGCACCGTGGAGCTCAAGCTCAAGGACTTCGGCGTGGAGGTGCAGGTGGTGGCGGTGAACCCAGGCCCGGTGGTCACGCGCTTCGAACTCCAGCCGGCGCCGGGCGTGAAGGTGAGCCAGATCACCAACCTCTCCAAGGACCTGGCGCGTGGGCTGTCGGCCATCAGCGTGCGGGTGGTGGAGGTGATCCCCGGCAAGTCCGTGGTGGGCCTCGAGATCCCCAACGAGGCGCGCCAGCTCGTGACCCTGGGCGAGATCCTGAAATCCAAGGAATACGACGACAGCGGTTCGCCGCTGACGCTGGCTCTCGGCAAGGACATCGGCGGCAACTCCATGGTGGCGGATCTTGAGCGCATGCCGCACCTCTTGATCGCCGGCACCACGGGCTCGGGAAAGTCCGTGGCCATCAACGCCATGATCCTGAGCCTCCTATATAAGGCGACCGCCGAGCACACCCGCATCATCATGATCGACCCCAAGATGCTGGAGCTCTCGGTGTACGAGGGCATCCCGCACCTCCTGGCGCCGGTGGTGACGGACATGAAGGAGGCCTCCAATGCGCTGCGCTGGTGCGTGGCGGAGATGGAGCGGCGCTATCAGCTCATGGCGGCCCTCGGCGTGCGCAACATCGCGGGCTTCAACCGCCGCGTGAAGGAGGCGAGCGACGCCGGCAAGCCGATC
>DASUBN010000215.1:0-3917 GCA_035763245.1 Gammaproteobacteria bacterium
AGCGGCCGCGCCGGATGGGCAAGCGCACGGCCCAGGGCTTCAAGCTCGCCGGCCAGGAGCGGACCGGCGCAGGCCACGGGGGCGAACTTGCCCACGCCGTGGGTGGAGGCCTCGGCCCGGTGAGCGGTGCCGAAGGCATCCATGACATAGATGTCGCAGAGGGCCGCCATCCGGCGGGCCAGGGCTTCGTCGTCCTTCTTCTCACCCTTCAGGAAGCGCACGTTCTCGCAGAGCACTGCGGAACCGGGCTGCACCTCGACGCCGTCGATCCAGTCCTTCACCAGGGGCACCTTCACGCCGAGGAGCTCGGTGAGGCGCTCGGCCACGGGCGCGAGCGACAGCTCCGGGTCGTACTCCCCTTCCTTGGGGCGGCCGAGATGCGACACCAGCATGACGCGGGCGCCGGCCTTCAGGGCATGCTGGATGGTGGGCAACGAGGCGCGGATGCGGGCGTCGCTCGTCACCTTGCCTTCGGCCACGGGCACATTCAGGTCTTCGCGGATCAGGACGCGCTTACCTTTCAGGTCCAGATCGGTCATCTTGAGTATGTTCACGCCCGCCATCCTCGCAAATATCTATTTCACTGTCGTGAAACGAGCAACACTACCGTGAAAGCAGTCAATTTTGTCCGAGAACGAGGCGCGGTGCTTTCCGAGGCGCGGAGTTACCAAACCAGGTAATGAGCACCGAGGAAAGCGCCGCAACGAAGTTATCGGACAAAAGGGACGCTTTCACTTCGCGTTCCAGAAGGCGATGGTGGTATCCAGCATGCGGTTGCTGAAGCCCCACTCGTTGTCGTACCAGCCGAACACCTTCACCAGCCGGCCGATGACCTTGGTCAAGGTGGCGTCGTAGGTGCAGGAGGCGGGGTCGTGGTTGAAGTCCACGGACACGAGCTGCTCCTTGGTGTAGTTGAGCACGCCCTTGAGCGGACCCGCGGATGCAGCCTTCATCAGGTCGTGGATCTCGTCTACGCTGGTGTCGCGGGCGGCCACGAAGGACAGGTCCACCAGCGAGACGTTGATGGTGGGCACGCGGATGGAGTAGCCGTCCAGCTTGCCGGCGAGCTCCGGGATCACGAGGCCGATGGCCGCCGCAGCGCCGGTCTTGGTGGGGATCATGGAATGGGTGGCGGAACGGGCGCGGCGGATGTCCTTGTGGAACACGTCCGTCAGCACCTGGTCATTGGTATAGGAGTGGATGGTGGTCATCTGGCCACCAACCACGCCGATACCCTCGTGCAGCACCTTCACCAGGGGTGCCAGGCAGTTCGTGGTGCAGGAGGCGTTGGAGATAACGGTGTCCGAATTCTTAAGGGTCTTGTGGTTCACGCCGTAGACCACGGTGCCATCCACATCCTTGTCGCCGGGGGCGGAAATCACCACCTTCTTGGCGCCGCCCGCGAGGTGGGCCGAGGCCTTGGCCTTGCTGGTGAAGAGTCCGGTGCACTCCAGCACCACGTCGGCGCCCACGGAGCCCCAACCGATCTTGGCCGGGTCGCGCTCCGCGAACACGCGGATCTTGTCGCCGTTCACCACCATGTGATCGCCGTCCACGGCGACCTCGCCCGGGAACCTGCCGTGGGCGGTGTCGTACTTGGTGAGGTGGGCGTTGGTGGCGGCGTCGCCCAGGTCGTTGACGGCGACGATCTTGACCTCGCCCAAGCGCTTCGCCTCATACAGGGCGCGCAGGATATTGCGGCCGATGCGGCCGTAACCATTGATACCTACCTTGATGGCCATCTCTCGCACTCCTCGGTCGAAAATAACGACACAACCTGCCGTCGGTCGGATAGTCTGCCCCCGCTTTGGGGTGCGGTGGATTGATTCAGATCAATCCCGCCGCCGGGCATCACCCTTCGAAATCGAAGCCTCAACGTGCAACCGCCAGCGCCGCTTCCACCTGCTGCACCACGTTGTCCACGGTGAAGCCGAAATACTCGAACACGTCCTTGGCCGGGGCCGACTCGCCGTAGCGGTCCAGGCCCACCACCCGGCCGACGTCGCCCACGTAGGCACGCCAGAAGACGGTCACGCCTGCCTCCACCGCGACCCGGGCGCGCACCTTGGCGGGCAGCACGCTCTCACGGTAAGCCGCGTCCTGGGCGTCGAAGACGCTGGTGCAGGGCATGGACACCACCCGTGCCTTGATGCCCTTCTCCGCCAGCTTCCTGGCGGCGGCGGCCGCGAGCGCCACCTCGGAACCGGTGCCGATCAGGATGGCATCCGGTGCGCCTTGCGTTTCCACCAATACATAACCCCCGCGGCGCACCGCCGCAAGCTGGGCGGCGCTGCGGGCGAAATGGGGCAGGTTCTGGCGCGACAGTGCGAGGCTCGTGGGGCCGTCGCGCCGTTCGACGGCGCGCGCCCAGGCGACGGAAGTCTCGGTGTCGTCGCAGGGGCGCCACAGCTCCATCTTGGGCATGAGGCGCAGTGAGGACAGCTGCTCCACCGACTGGTGGGTGGGGCCGTCCTCGCCGAGGCCGATGGAGTCGTGCGTATATATATAGATGCTGCCCACCCCCATGATGGAGGCCACGCGCAGGGCGTTGCGGGCGTAATCCGAGAAGGTGAGGAAGGTGCCGCCGTAGGGGATGAAGCCGCCGTGCAGCGCCAGGCCGTTCATGGCGGCGGACATGCCGAACTCGCGCACGCCATAGAAGAGGTAGTTGCCGCCGAAATCCTGGCGGCTGATGGCGCGGGAGCCCTTCCACCAGGTAAGGTTCGATCCGGTGAGATCGGCGGATCCGCCGAGCAGTTCCGGTAGGACCGGGCCGAAGGCGTTGAGCGCCACTTCCGAGGCCTTGCGCGTGGCGATCTCGGCGCCCTCCGCCGACTGCTTCTCGATGAAGGCCTGCATCTTCGCTGTCCAGTCGGCCGGCAGCGCGCCCGACAGGCGGCGCTTGAACTCGGCGGCCAGCTCCGGATAGGACTTGGCGTAGCCCGCGAACAACGTCTCCCAGTTCTGACGGAAGGCCTTGCCGCGCGGACGCGCGTCCCAAGCTTGGTAGTACTCCGGCGGGATCTCGAAGGGGCCGTGGCTCCAGCCGAGCTGCTTGCGCGCCAACGCCACCTCGGCCTCACCCAGCGCCGAACCATGGCTCGATTCCTTGCCCTGCTTGTTGGGCGAGCCGAAACCGATGATGGTCTTGCAGCAGATGAGCGAAGGCTTATCGGTGACGGCGCGCGCTTCCTCGATGGCGCGCTTCACCGCCTCGGCGTCGTGGCCGTCCACCTTCGGCACCACGTGCCAACCATAGGCCTCGAAGCGCTTCGGCGTGTCGTCCGTGAACCAGCCGTGCACCTCACCGTCGATGGAGATGCCGTTGTCGTCGTAGAAGGCGATGAGCTTGCCCAGGCCCAGCGTGCCCGCGAGCGAACAAGCTTCGTGGGACACGCCTTCCATGAGGCAGCCATCGCCCAGGAACACATAGGTGTGGTGGTCCACCACCTTGAAGCTCGGGCGGTTGAAGTGGGTGGCGAGCGCCTTCTCGGCGATGGCCATGCCCACGGCGTTGGCGAGGCCCTGACCCAGGGGGCCAGTGGTGGTCTCGACGCCGGGCGTGAGACCGTATTCGGGATGGCCCGGGGTCTTGGAGTGCAGCTGACGGAAGCGCTTGAGCTCGTCCAGGGGCAGCGCGTAGCCCGTGAGGTGCAGCAGCGCGTAGAGCAGCATGGAGCCGTGGCCGTTGGAGAGCACGAAACGGTCCCGGTCGGCCCACTTGGGCTCGGCCGGATCGTGCTTCAGATAATCGTTCCAGAGGACCTCGGCGATATCCGCCATGCCCATGGGCATGCCGGGGTGGCCGGAATTGGCTTTCTGCACGGCATCCATCGCGAGCGCGCGGATGGCGTTGGCGAGTTCGCGTCTGGAGGGCATGGAGGCTCCGGGGAAAAGGCGCGTATTTTCGCCGATAC
>DASUBN010000216.1:0-7292 GCA_035763245.1 Gammaproteobacteria bacterium
CCGAGCTGGCTGGTGGCTGCCAAGAGCAGACTCAGAGAAATCAGGGAAAAACGCGGGGAAGACAGGCTCGGCTGGGTCATGGCGGCACCAATCTTGACAGCGGTAAGTTAGGGGCGTAGATTGTGCCTAGCTGAACTTACCGCTGTCAAGATTAGGACGAAGATTTTTTTGCGGCCCAGCGCCCGCTCTGGAAAGCGGAAGCGCGGGTTGGGTTTTGACTATAAGATGCGAGGATGAGTGCCCGGATGAAGAGTTGTCCCGTCTCGAGCCTGATCAAGCGGACCTACCATCACGGTGATCTGCGCAACGCGCTCGTGAGCGAAGCCCTGAAGCTCTTGGAAGAGGAAGGCGCCGCCGACTTCACACTGCGGGACCTGGCGAGCCGTGTCGGCGTGAGCCACGCCGCCCCCTACTCTCACTTCGAGGACAAGACCGCGCTGCTCGCCGCCGTGGCCGTGGAAGGCTTCCACAAGCTCGGCGCCTATCTCGAGAAGGCGGTGCAGGAGCACAGCGATCCCACCGAACAGTACGTTCGCATGGGCGAGGCCTACGTGCGCTTCGGCACCGAGAACCCGGCGCTCTACAACCTCATGTTCGCCAGCGAGGAGTTGCCGGAGCAGCGCGACAAGTTCCCAGAGCTGAACGAGGCCGGCAGCGCCGCCTTCGGCCTGCTCACCGGCATGCTGGGCCGCATGCAGCAGTCAGGCTTCCTGCGCGAGGGCAACCTGGACGGCTTCGGCTTCGCTGTCTGGGCCCTGGTCCATGGGCTCGTCTCGCTCATCACCACCGGCCACGTGGAGTGCGCCGGGGATTGCGCCGACGCGGAGATCGGTACCACCGAGGAAGCTATCCGAGCGAGCCTGCTCGGGATGCTACACGGCCTGAAGAACCCCACCGCTGCCTGAGCTTCAGGCTCTCTGTCTTTGCCGGAACCTTCTGACTTTTGCGGTATTGCCACAGGTCTTCATGGAACACCATTGCCGTGAGCGATTCTTGGAGTTGTCGAGGTAAAGCCAGCCGCAGCCCTCGGGCGGCGGGCATTCCTTGATGCGGTCCAGGGGACCGTTCTCCAGGAGGTCCATGGCGCGCCACACGATGGGCCCCAGCACCGCGTAGGGCGGTGCGCCCTTGAAGTCCCAACCGCAGTTGATCTTGCGCCCCTGGTCCTCGTCGGCGCAGGCGGCGATGTGGCGCCGGGCCACGGTCCTCTGCACCAGGTTGTTGAGGTAATCCAGGCTCTCCTGGGGCAAGGTCCCGCCATGGGCCGCGGCGCGGAACACCCGGTGCAGCACCGCGTTCAGCTCCTGGGATTCCTTGAATGCAGCACTCTTGGTCCGCTCGCTGCCGGCCTCGAGATAGCCCTGGCTGATCGGGCCGATGAGGTCCGCCTTCCGGCACCAGGCCAACAGATCCGCATAGCCGTGCAGGTAGGGCTTAGGCTCCGGGCCGGTGCGATTGCCCATGGTGTTCACGAAATCCAGCGCGACATGCCCCCCCACCCATTCGAGGGTGTCGAGGTTGCGCACTGGGCCGGCGGCTGATTTGACGGGTGTATCCATGTAACCAGTATATCACTCTTGACTAGTTACACAACCTAGTCTAGGCTTGTAACCGTCCAAATGCAGTTATACAGGTTACACCGAAGGAACCCTTATGGACGCCCGAGACTTGGACCCGAACTTCATGCTGCCCCTGTGGCAGACCTTGGTGGGCATGCTTGGCAGACGCCCTCCGCTGATACACGGCCATGGTGTATGGAACCCGACCCGGCACCCTGACCAGCCTCCACCTGCCGCTGGCCGCGATGCGGCGAGCCCTCTTGGTGATGCCGGAACGCCTGCGGCATCAGGACGTGCGGGAAAAGCCCCCGCAGCCCAGAATCGCTGGTCCAACAAAAAACTAATATCTGGCACTTAAACTTATACCAGATAGATGCGAGCATCTTGGCGCCGGCATCCAGGCGCCGCGAACCCAAGGAGCGAAGCCATGCAGAAGCGCAACGAACAGCAGAGCATCCCCTATCTCAAATCCGGCGCTGCAGCCCTCGCAACGGCCGCCGCGCTCTTCGCGGTCTTGAGCGCCGGCCACAGCGCCGCCGCGCCGGCCGACCCCGCCCTCCTCGCCCCCGTGCAGGGAGCGGTGAGCGCCTACAACCTTGGCCAAGACGCGGGTGTGTTCACGACGCCACCGGCGTCGGTGCAGTCAGAACTCAATACCGGCGCACCGAGTCTCGTGAGCGTGAAAGGCGACCAGGCCTACCTCGTGATCCCCGCGGTGCTGCACTACCGCCAGGACACGGACCTCGTGAGCCAGCAGGGCCAGTGGCTGGTGGTGGAGAAGCGGCAGGACGGCCGCTGGCAGATCGCGGACCAGAGCTGGTCGGTGACAGCCGCGAGCCGCCATCCCCTCTTCGGCGCCGGACGGTATTTCTAAGCCTTGGTCGATGGCACCGCAACCCCCTCCCCGCCGGCCGGGGAGGGGCGCGGTGCTATCTCTGAGCGGCCCCAGTGCGGACGGCTACCCAGACCACGGCCCAGATGTGGCAACCATCATTTGATCTCAAGCCGCCGCTGGGGCAGCTCGACGGGGGCGGCATCCAAGCCATCCAGATAGTCATTGAGCTGCTTCTGCGCCGCCGGGATGGCGGCATCCATGAAACCGGCGATGTGGGCAGGCTCGCCGGAGAACCAATAGCCGAGATACTGCTCATCGGTGACGGCGTGCACCTTGTGGCCGAGCTGTTTCTGCTCGTCCCAGGTCTTGCCCACGGCGACGGCCGCCATATCCTGGGAGACTTCCAGTGCCTCATCCGCGATGAGATTGCTGTCCTCCGTCCACCCGTGGGGAATGATGATGATGCGGATACTGACGAACATGACGTCGCCGGTGCTCTCCGTGTGCGCCTGGGGTATCAGGAACACGAGGCTGTCCGCGGTGCTGCGTTTGGCATAGTCCGATTCGCCCAGGTAGCCCGGGTCGCTGTCCAACACGTGAATACCCCCGGAGATGTGCAGCTTGGAGCCCTGCACCGCGGAGAACACCGCCGTCCGGATGCGATCCTGCCAATGCACGGACTTGAAGACGGCGGCATGCCGGTCGATATCCTCGCCCAGGTTGGAATCCTTGGCCACCGTGTGCGCCGTAAACCCCGTGAACACCAGTCCGCCGAAGAGATACATTACCCCTACGTACTCACCCACATCCACGGCCTTCGTCAAACCGACATCGTGGACGGCAATGTCGTCCGCGGGTTGCACGTAGTAGACCGCCACGTTGCGGCCGATGAGCCGCGTTTGGATGGAAGTGAGTTCCGGGCCGGAAGCGCAGCTGCACAGACAGAGCGCCAATGCCAAAACCATGAGACCCTTCATCCCTCTATTCACCCCCAGCATGCCGTACCTCCCGATTTCGCTTGTTATGCCGCCCGGAGACGATCGTTCCATCGGTTCCCATTCTATAAGCGAGACCGGGCATGGACCATGCCCCCAGAGACTCCTGACAGCACGCTGTCAGTAGGGGTCCCGCACACTGCAAGCCTCCTGAAACCCCCATCGAGGAGCAGTGTCATGAGCAAAGTCATCAACGCCATCACCTGGTTCCAGATCCCCGCCTCCGACTTCGGCCGCGCCGTAAAGTTCTACAGCGCGGTGCTGAAGAAACCGCTGCGCGAGGAGACCATGCTGGGCGAGCGCATGGGCATCTTCCCCTACGACGGCGAGGGCGTGAGCGGCGCCGTCACCGAGGCCGCCTATCTCAAGCCCAGCCTGGACGGCAACAACATCTTCCTGCAGGTGGATGGCGAGTTGGATCAGGCCCTGCAGCGGGTCGAGACCGCCGGCGGCCATGTCATGACCCCCAAGACCGCCCTGGGGCCCGATATGGGCCACTTCGCGGTGATCTGCGATACCGAAGGCAACCGCGTCGGGCTACACTCGCTCGGCTGAAGCCAGGCGGGAGCGCCGGACATGAGACGCGCGGACAGGCTGTTCCAGATCATCCAATACCTGCAGGGCCGGCGGCTCGTGACCGCCAAGCAGCTCGCCGAGCGCCTGCAGGTGTCGGAACGCACTGTCTATCGCGATGTCCAGGATCTCATGCTCTCGGGCGTACCCATCGAAGGGGAAGCCGGCGTCGGCTACATACTCCGCGCCGGCTTCCACCTGCCCCCGCTGATGTTCACTCCCGAGGAGATGGAGGCGCTCATCACCGGTGCCCGGCTGGTGAAGGCCTGGGCCGGCGACAAACTGGCGGAGCAGGCCGAGGGGGCTCTGGCCAAGATCGAGCACATCCTGCCGCCCAAGCTAAAGCAGCAGATCGGCGACACCCGGGTCTTCGCCCCCGGCTTCCACGCCTACGCCCGGCACACCGCCCAGCTCGACACCCTGCGCACCGCCATCAACAAGCGCCAGGTACTGGAGATCGGCTACATCAAGGAGGACGGCCAGACCTCGGATCGCAGCGTGCGCCCGCTGGGGCTCTTCTTCTGGGGCAAGGTGTGGACACTCGCCGCCTGGTGCGAGCTACGGAGCGACTACCGCAGCTTCCGCATCGACCGCATCCAGAAGGTGACGGAAGCGGGCCGCCGCTTCGAGGAGACGAAAGAGATATCCCTGGAAGCGTTGTTCGCCAGATACCGGGCGGAATATCCGGAGACCCGGGCCTAGGACCGGCCGCCTCTCATGGACGCAGCGGCTTTCTCGGCGATCATGATGGTGGGGGCGTTCGTGTTCCCGGCGATGAGCGTGGGCATCACACTCGCGTCCACCACCCGCAAGGCTTCCACGCCCCGCACCCGGAGCTCCGGGTCCACCACCGCCCCGTCATCGGAGCCCATGCGGCAGGTGCCGGCCGGGTGGTATATGGTCTCGGCCCGCTGCCGGATGGCGGCGCGGATCGCCTGCTCCGATTCCACTCCCGCCGTGAACAACTCCCTGCGCCGATAAGGTCCGAAAGCCGGAGCGTTCAGTATGGCGCGCGCCATCCGGAAGCCTTTCACCAACACTTCCATATCTTCGGGTACGCTCAGATATTTCGGGTCTATAAGCGGCTCGGTCATGGGGTCTGCGCTCGCGAGCTTCACGGTGCCACGGCTCTTCGGGCGCAGCACGCAGGCATGCAGAGAATAGCCGTGCATAAGGTGTTTCAGGGTGCGGCCGTGGTTGTGGACGATGGCGGTGCAGAAGTGCAGCTGGATGTCCGGCGCCGGGAGCGCGGGATCGGACTTCAGGAAGCCGCCCGCCTCCGCGATGTTGCTGGTGAACATGCCGCGCCGCTCGCGCCGGTAACGGCCGAGATCCTTCAGCAGCCGCCACACGCCGGCGGGCGACCCGCCCAGGGTGCCGAGCGATTTCGCCCGGTGGATCAGGGTGTAGTCCAGGTGATCCTGGAGGTTCCGGCCCACGCCCGGCAGGTGCCGCACCACCGGCAGCCCGAAGCGCTGCAGCTCCTCGCCCGGGCCGATACCCGACAGCATCAAGAGTTGCGGCGATTGGAACGCACCGGCCGCGAGGATCACCTCCCGCTTCGCGGGGATGAGATCGATGCGCCCGCGGTGATACACGTCCACGCCGATGGCGCGGGCGCCGTGGAAGCGCACCCGCCTTGCCCAGGCGCGGGTCATCACCTTGAGGTTGGGCCGGCTCATCACGGGATGGAGATAGGCCCGGGCCGCGCTCCAGCGCTCGCCCTCCTTCTGCGTCACCTGGTAGACGCCCACCCCTTCCTGATCCAGGCCGTTGAAGTCGGCGGCCTCCCGATAGCCCACCTGGCGGGCGGCCTCGATGAACACGGCATGGAGCGGATTGCCGGTGCGCAGTTCGCTCACCGGCAAGGGGCCGTCATTGCCGTGCCAGCGGTCGCGGAGCGTGAGATTCGCTTCTGCCCGCTTGAAATAAGGCAACACGTCTTCGTATGACCAGCCGGGGTTGCCCGCCGCCGCCCAGGCGTCGTAATCGGACGGATGGCCGCGGGTGTAGATCATGGCATTGATGGCGCTGGAGCCGCCGAGCACCCGGCCCCGGGGCTGGTAGGTGCAGCGAAGGTTCAACTCCGTCTGCGGCACCGTCCTGAAGCCCCAGTTGATGAAGGGCCAAGGGACCGTGGCGATGATGCCAAGCGGCAGCTTCACCGCCCAACCGTCGCCCTTGCCACCGGCCTCCACGAGACACACCGTGACCGCCGGGTCCTCCGAGAGCCGGGCCGCGAGCACGCAGCCCGCCGAGCCCCCGCCGACGATCACATAGTCGAACTCTTCCACTGCACGCCTCATTCGATGCCTGCCGCCAGCTTACAGGGAATGGGGTGGACATATAGAGACGGAAGTCGCGACCTTCGAAAGATTTGTTAAAAGTTCAATTGTTCTTTTTTTCATGTGCTATATTCAATAAATATTAACTTTTAATAAGTAATCTATGCTCGATGAATTGGATACCAAGGCCCTCGCCTGGCTCGGTACCGAAGGCCGCGTCACCTGGGCGACGCTCGGCGAAGAACTCGGGCTCTCAGCCCCGGCGGCGGCGGACAGAGTGCGACGGCTGGAGGAGCGGGGCGTGATCCGCGGCTACACCGCTCTCGTGGACGCGGAGGCTGCGGGCTACCCGCTCATGGCGTTCGTTGCCGTGACCCTCGGCAGCCTCAAGGGCAACTTCCGCGGCCGGGAGGAGTTCCTGGAACTCATCCAGGAGATGGACGAAGTGAAGGAATGCCATCACCTGGCGGGCAGCGATGACTTCCTGCTCAAAGTACGCTGCCGCGGGACCGAGGACCTAGAGCGCATCCTCATCGAGCGTCTGCGCAGCCTCCCCCTCGTCACCCATACGCGCACCACCGTGGTGCTCGGCACCACCAAGGAAGTGCCGTCCATGGTGAGTCCGCGGCGCGGCAAGACCGGCGAGAAACCCCGCGCGAAGCGTAGAGCCTGAAAGGTCAGCTCCGCAAGACCCTCCCCACCGGAGAGACCGAACATGCGTACACTCACTCGCCTCTCCGTCGCCCTGATGTGCGGCGCACTCCTGCCGGTGCTGGCATGCGCAGATCCCGCCATGACCCAAAAGCTTCCGGGCCTGTGGGGCAGCGAGAATTCCTACGGGCCTGCGGTGCGGGGCACGCTCACCGTGGACGGCAGGCAAGCGCATTGGCGCGCCGGCATCGCGGGCTTCGATGTACGCGTGGAGCACGCGGGTGGCCGCGTCTCCTTCTCCCTGCCGGGCGGCCAGGGCGAATTCCGCGGCGAGCTGCAGGCGGATGGACGGGAGATCCGCGGCCAGTGGATACAGCCGCGGGGTGTCACCAAC
>DASUBN010000217.1:0-3341 GCA_035763245.1 Gammaproteobacteria bacterium
CAAGCAGGTGAGTCTACCCCAGGGCTATCGCATCGACTGGGGCGGTGAATACAAGGAATACACCGCCTCTCGCGCCCAGATGGACTTGGTGCTGCCGTTCACGGTGCTGCTGATCTTCGGCCTCCTGTTCGTGCTCTACAGCAACTTCAAGTTCCCGTTCATCACCGTGCTGGGGGTGCTGTTGTCTGCGCCGGTGGGCGGCATCGTGGCCCTATGGGTCACCGGTACGCCGTTCTCGGTATCCTCCGGCATCGGGTTCATCGTGCTGTTCGGCGTGTCCGTGCTCACGGGCGTGGTGTACATCTCCTGCGTCAACGAGCTGCGGCGCGACGGCCGGCCGCTGGACGCCGCCATCAGCGAAGCGGCGATCCTGCGGCTGCGGCCCATCATGATGACCGCTCTGGTGGCGGCCCTGGGCCTGCTGCCGGCGGCGGTCGCCACGGGCGTCGGCACCGATTCCCAGCGCCCCTTCGCCTTGGTCATCGTCTGCGGCATGCTGACGCGCCTCGTCATCGGCGTGTTCCTGATGCCGGCCTTGTACGCGCTCGTGGCGCGTCCCGGCGACCGGTTGCAGGTGTGATGCCGGCGGAGACGTCCGCCGGCGCGACCGACGTCTGGTTCCCGGGTCATGAATCTCCAACCCGCGGTGGCACCCCGCGCGTATCCGGCGGCGCGGGGATGATCGCCACCGCGAAGAGGTCGGACGGGCAGGATCGCTGAAGCAGGGCGTGTTGCTCTCGCGCAATTGCCTTAGATGAAATCCCGCAAGATCCGTCTTATGTCGTCGGTCCCGTAGAACATATTTCTTCGGAACAAATTCGTCGAAAGTGAATTCCCCTAGATTTCCGGAACTGTGCCGTGGTTCACAGTGAGCGGCGGCGTCGGGCGCCATGGTCACAGTGCGCGCGACGAGCGTGCACGTGAAACGGAGGGATTCTTATGAACAGATATCTATCGGATAAAGCGCCGCTGCGCGCCCTGCTGGCCGTCGCGGCCTTCGCCTTCGGCCTGGGTCTCGCCATGCCTTGCATCGCCGCCGAGAGCTCCAGCGACAACAGGATCACCGCCCAGGTGAAAGAGAACCTCGCCGGCATGGAGCGCCTCAAGGGCGATGAGATCGGTGTGAAGACTGTGAACGGCGTGGTCACCCTTTCCGGCACGGTGCGCGATCCGCATGCGAAGTTCGCCGCCGTCCAGGCCGCCATCTCGGTGGAGGGGGTCAGGGTGCTCGATGACGAACTGAAGACGGCTCCGGTCCGGAGGAAAGTGGCTATGGCCGATCCCAAGCCTGAGAAGCCCATGCCGCGGCACTCGGCCCGCGACGACAAGATCACGGCCAACGTGCAGCAGCTGCTCGCGGACAGCCTCCCCAGCCGTTACAAGGTGGATGTCGTGACCACCAATGGCGTGGTGTACCTGAGCGGAGACCTCCAGAGCCGGGATGCCATCGCGCGCGTGAGCACCCTGGTCGCGCAGGTGAACGGGGTCAAGAGCGTGAACACCGTGGGCCTGGATGCACCGTTCGTGTCCATGGTCTATTGACGCGGCCCGATTCCCGGCTGGAGGAGCGGGAGGATGGCGGCGCCGGCGGCTTGAAGACCACCGCGCCGTCGTCTTTTTAGAGATGCCGCATAGGGGACGGGGCCGGAACGGTCCCGTCGCGGGTCCCGGGTCTTGGGGTATAAAGTCGTGGGATGAACCTCGGTTGCCGCTCATGCCACGCCTTGGCGGCGCTGGCTGCGCTGCTCTTGGCAGGCTGCTCAGCTACGGCGCCTAAGCCCACCGTGCCGCCGGTCTTGAGCCTCGAGTCCTGCCCTGTCGCTGTAGGTACCCTCGATGCGGCGGCACTTGCCGCGCCCCACAAGACCCTGGAGTCCCTCGTCATCCTCGGGGAATCGGTGCGAAGCCGGCTGCTCTCCACCCGGTGCGCCGACGAGAACGCCGGGCGCCGCAGTGCCTATCTGCTTGCCCTGGGGCGGCAGCTCAAGGACGACCTGACCGACTACCTGGGTCGGGCCGCGGCCTGGCAGCAGGACTATGGCCGGCTCGACCGGCGGCTCTTGGCCTACTACCGGCGCTGCCTGGGAGAGCCGCTCGACGGCTCCCTCTATCGGTCTTGTACGGCGGAGAACGCCGGGCTGGACGCGGAACGCTGGCGGCTCGACGCGGCCGCGGCGCCGCTGCAGCAGCGCAACCAGGAACTGACGGCCGCCGTCATGAAGTACCGGGCCGACGCCCAAAGCTCGCGGCTCGAGTCGGATCAGACCCGGCAGGATTACACCCAGGCGATGCGCGACTACGGCCGTTGGCTGGCCGAGGCCTATGCCTTGAGCGTCACGCCGGCGGTCCAGCCCTACGCCGGGAAGGCCGACTGCCCGGCCGTGGCCGAACCGCCGCAGGACCCCGAGGCCCTGCTGGCTCTGGGCAGCGGTCTTCTGGATTGCTTCGGCAAGATCACGGGCCTGCAAGGCCAATAGCCGGTATCGGAGGAAGAAACAAATAGTTGACTTAGTCAACTATTAGCGAGATAGTATCAAGACACCCTCTAAGACGCCGAGGTACCCATGCCGGCAGCCGAGCCCGAGGCCCGCGTGCAAGCGGTGCGGCATTTCAACCGCTTCTACACCCGCCACATCGGGGTGCTGCACGAGCATCTCCTGAAGAGCGACTACTCCCTCACGGAGGTGCGGGTGCTCTATGAGCTGGCGCACCGGGCAGCGCCCACCGCCAGCGAGCTGGTGAAGGAGCTCGGCCTCGATCGGGGCTACTTGAGCCGCTTGCTGGCCGCCTTCGAGAAACGCGGCTTGATAGCACGCGAGACGTCCGAGCAGGACGCCCGCCAGAGCCACATCCATCTCACCCGAAAGGGCAGGGCCGCCTTCGCGCCCCTGGACGAAGCCTCCAGCCGGGAAGTGAGCGCCATGCTTCAGACGCTGCCGGAGGCGGGGCAGGCGGCGCTGGTGGATTCCCTGCGCCGCGTGGAGTCGCTGCTGGCCGGCACGCCGGCAGCTCCCTATACCCTGCGCCGGCACCGGCCCGGCGACATGGGCTGGGTGGTGCTGCGCCATGGCGAGCTCTATTGGCAGGAATACGCCTGGGACGAGCGCTTCGAGGGACTGGTGGCCGACATCACCGCGCGCTTCCTGAAGGACTTCGATGCCCAGCGCGAGCGCTGCTGGATCGCGGAGCGGGAAGGCGAGCGCTTGGGGTGCGTGTTCCTGGTGAAAGGCGGCGAAGAAGGCGAAGCCCGTCTGCGCTTGCTGCTGGTGGAGCCCAGCGCCCGGGGCTTGGGGCTGGGCAAGCGCCTGGTGGAGGAGTGCATCGCTTTCGCCAGGAGCGTG
>DASUBN010000218.1:0-2175 GCA_035763245.1 Gammaproteobacteria bacterium
ATATGTGGGGTCGCCTACGTCTCCTATCCCCTCCACCAGGGGCTTCCAAGTATCGGTGGCGAGGGAGAACTCCTCCAGACCCCAGCGGGTTCCGCGGCGCCACACGGCGGCCAGCAACCGTTCGCCGTCCGGCGACCAATCGAGCCCGCCCAGGATTTCGCCGTCCCGCCCGCTCCACAGAGTCGTGGGGTTGCCGCCATCCGCGTCCATCAGCACCAGACTGCTCTCACCTAGGTCCATACGGGCCGCGGCGATACGCGTGCCGTCAGGTGACCAGGCGGCGTAGTGGAACCGACCGCACTTCGTGAGCCGCGTAGTGCTGCCGGAATCGGGATCCACCCGGTAGAGGTCGAAGTTGAAATAGTACTCGTGACAGACATCGGGCCGTGCCACCAGCAGGCCCGCCTTCGCATTCCAGTCGAGGCGCGCCGGACCGAAAGTGGGCGCGAGCTCCCGGCTCTGCCCGTCCCGCCAAACCATGATCGCCGGATGCCGGTAACCGTCATCCCGCACGTAGAACACCCGTCCGTCCGCGGCGGCGCGGGATGACGCGGTTTCATAGCCGTGATGAGTCAGCCGCTCGCCCTCCACGAGCGCGGTTCCCGCAGGATAAGGCGGCGCGGCGTATTTCCGGTCCAGGTAGGCGGTGAACTTGGACCAGACCTCGTCCCGGTCGTCGCCCAGTGTGTCCTCCAGGTTGCCGCCAACCCTGAACGGGATCAGGTGGTCACTATAGTTGTCCACCAGAGCGGGGATCTTGTCCTGGCCATAGGTCTGGTCGATGAACTGGTAAAAATTGACGCCGTAGAGATAGGGGATAGCGCCCTCGGGCCATTGAGTCACCCCTGCCATGGTCACCTGAGACCAGGGCCGCACGCCCCGCGCCACTTCCGCCCGCATGTACATGGCATAGAGACTGCTCTGCCCTCGACCGCTGGCCGCCTGCTTGTCGGTCTCGTCATAGACCGCGAGCCCTTCCACCAGCATGGTGGGCTGGAAGATACCCGGCATGAGCAGGAAGTTGCGCCCGAAGAAATGTCGCATGAAGGCCGGCGCGCCGGTAGCCCTGTCCAGCTGCAGGACGTGGGTGTACTCGTGGGTGATGAGCAGCCGGAACCAGTCATCAAAGTCCTCGAGGGTGTCGAGGCCGTCGGGCGGCGTCACGTAGAGCTCGATATGGTCCCGCGGGAAGGAGGTGGTGAGGCCGTTGGGCAGGTCCTCGTGGTCGGTGAGCACCACGTACACCTTGTCCTGCGGCTCCCAGCCCAGCCAAGGATCGAGCTTCGTCGCCACCTGCTCCGCCACGTCCAGCGCATGCTGGGCGAGCCGCTCCTCGCCCGCGTGGTAGGTGAGCTTGAAGTGCGCGCTTTCGAGGGTATACCAGTCGAGACTTGGGTCGAGAGCCTCGGCGCCTGCCGTCCAGGCGCCGGCACCGAGGGCCGCCGTCAACAGCAGCACGCCTCTTATATAAGAGCGTGCGCCCAGCATGGGTCAGTGCTTGGCCGCGCTGGCCGGCAGGTGATAGGGGTCGCTGAACAACGCGTCCACGTCCACCGCGTCGAAACTGTAGTGCTTGCCGCAGAACTCACAGCCCACTTCCACCTTGCCCTGCTCCTTCAGGATGGACTTCACCTCGGCCTGCCCCAGGCCGCGCAACGTGCCTTCGATGCGCTCCCGGGAGCAGCGGCAGCGGAATGCCACCGGCGCGCCATCGAAAAGACGCACATCGTCTTCGTTATAGAGCCGGTGCAGGATCTCCTGCGCCGCCAGATCCGAGAGCTCCTGCTGCTTCAGGGTGTCCGAGAGTATGGTGACGTGCTGCCAGGCGTCTGCGTCGCCCTGCTTGTCCGGAAGCATCTGCAGCAGCATCCCTGCCGCGCAACCGTCGCCGACCGTGAGCCAGAGGCGCGTGGCGAGCTGCTCGGAACGCTCGAAGTAGCCTTCCAAGGATGCGGCAAGGGTTGCGCCTTCCAGCGGCACGATGCTCTGGTAGCGCTCCGACTTATTGTTCTGCTCAATGGTCATGGCAAGGCGCCCATCGCCCACGAGCTCACGGAAGCCAAGGGCCGGGATCTCGCCGTTCCAATGGGCCAGGCCACGCAGGCTGAGGCCGCTGGTGCACTGCACCACCAGGAGATGCACGGGACCGGAACCTTGGATCTGCAGAGTGATGCT
>DASUBN010000219.1:0-2283 GCA_035763245.1 Gammaproteobacteria bacterium
TCTGCACGTCGGCCAGCACCCCCTCGATGCGTCGATCCCGCTCGGCGGCGGCGGTATCGGGTGGCAGGCGCAGCCGGGCGGCGTAGGCGAGCGCCTGCTCGACGGTGAGGTCGCGATGGAGGATGTCGTCCTGGGGCACGTAGCCGATCAGGCCGGCGTAGGGGGTGGCCTGGCGGTAGATATCCTGGCCGCTGTAGAGGACGGTGCCCGCCTGGGGCGGGGCCACCCCGGCGAGGGCGTGCAGCAGCGTCGACTTGCCGGCGCCGCTGCCGCCAATCAGTGCCACAAATTCACCCGGCAGGATGCTGACGCCCACGTTGTCCAGCAGGACCGCGCCGCCATGCCGGCCGGCGCGTCGCACCAGATCCACGGCATCGATCCGCACGGCGGGTTGGCCGTCAAGCTGCTCCAGGGCCTCACCCTGGAAGGTGAAGCGCAGCGGACCGATCTGGACCTCGTCGCCCACGTGCAGCTCACTCAGGCCGCGGACGCGGACGCCCGCGGCGAAGGTGCCGTTGGTGCTGCCCAGGTCGTGCAGGAGCACGTGCTGGGCCAGCCGCTCGATGCGGGCGTGGAAGCGCGAGACGAGCGGGTAGTCCACCACCAGGTCGTTGGTGGGGTCGCGGCCGATGGTGAGCGTATCGGCGCCGGGCCGGAAACGGACGTTCAGGGCATGGTCGGCGCCGTGGCGATCGACCGCGCCGCGGGCGAGGGGCCGCAACAGGAAGCTGACGGCTTGCCCACGTGCGTTCGGGGCATAGACAGGTTCGTGGGTGCTCAGGGTGGCCTGGTTGACCTTCACGCCCTCGGCGATCAAGCCGTGGGCGGTATGGAGGTCGCGGGCGAAATAGTCGCCCTTGTGGGCGGCCACCTCCACGGCGAGGCCGGAGAAGGCCGGGTCGCCCAGGCGGAGGTCGCAGTCCTCGCCACCGCCGACGCGCACCGGCGAGCCAGCGAGGAGGACGACCTGATCCGCCCTGCCGGGGGCGCGCACCACCAGCCCGGCCTGAGCGGGCGCGACCTGCCGGCCGGCGGCGAGGGCGACGGTGGTGCCCTCGCCGGCTGGGGGCGGTAGAGGGGCGCCGCACACGCCGCAGAAGCGGATGCCCTCGCGACAGGGCTGGGCGCAGCGGGGGCACTGCACGGCGATCTCCCTTCCAGCGTCGGCATCGTGTGGCGGCGGTCGGGGCGCGTGGGCCACGAGTGCAGGTGGGAGGAGTATACGTCGCGAGGCCGATACGGGCAATAGGACCGCCACCTGGACCGCCAACGACCGCCGCCGCTATGGGTAAGTCCCGGGCGAAATGGCCAGCCGATAGTAGCCTTGGCCCGCGAGCACGGGGCACATGGTGGTGGTGCCGGCGGCGGTGGCGCCGGCGGAGGGAGTGGCGATGGACCTTGGCCGAACTGGTCGGGCACCTGCGCGGGGACAGCTCCCTCGCCCCCTGTGTTGGCCGACAAGTCCATGCAGCGTACGGCCTGCTCATGCAGCGCCTGCTGCCCGCCACGGCGTGTCGAGCGGCGAGGCAGGGATCGGCGACATGCGCCCCGATCACCCACTTGCGTCACGCGCAGTGTCGGCCCAAACGATCGATGCGCCGTTAGCTCTCGCTGCGGCGACGTGAGCGAATCGGGAACACCCGAGATAGCGCGACCCTGCCTGGTCAAGGCATTGCCCACTGCGGTCTCGCAGCGAGGCTCGCGCCTCAATGCTCGCTCTGTTTCCCCTGCCGTTACCCGGGTATTGCCGTATGCTATCCTTCACACGCGAAGCGCCCAGTTCGTGCTGTGCTGATAAAGGCCTAGGCGCAGCGGACGAGGTTCGGCAGGTAGCCGATGGGCCTGCAGCTCATCGAAAAGGAGCTATAGCTTGAAGAACCCACACGTGTGCACCCATGCTTAGCCGGTCTGGTTCGAGCAGGAGCAACTAGACCAAAACGTTTACGTTCAGCACATAAGGAGGTCACGATGGTCCGCTTAACGGTGATGTATCCGCAGACGGCCGACAGCACGTTCGATCTCGACTACTATTTGACCAAACATATGCCGCTTGCGCGGGAACGACTCTCCACATCGGGATTGACGGCCACGCACATCGATGAAGGTCTGGGGGGTGGCGCCCCCGGCGAACCAGCTCCCTACACGGTGATCTGCACCTTCACCTTTGAAACCATGGATGGTTTGCAGGGCGCCATGGCGGCACACGGTGGCGAGCTTATGGGCGATATTCCCAACTTCACCAACGTGCAGCCCACGCTGCAGGTCAGTCAAGTGCGCGGCTGA
>DASUBN010000220.1:0-2850 GCA_035763245.1 Gammaproteobacteria bacterium
AACCTGAACGGCGCCAAAGACGTTTCGCGCAACCTGATCCAGGACATCGCGATGGCCGACCCGGGCTCGGGCCAGGTGATCACGCTTATCAATTCCGGCACCGGTACCTTCACCGCCGGCACCGCTCTAGCCCTTAGCGGCACGCCTTTCGCCATCGCGGCTGGGGACTTCGAGAACACCGGAGCCCAGGATCTCGCGGTCTCTGAGTTCACCGCAGGCAAGGTCGCGGTGCTCCACAACGACGGTACCGGTACCTTCACTGTCAAGACCGAGTACACGGTGGGCGCATCCCCCGACGCACTCGTGGTGGGTGATTTCAACGGCGACGGCCACCCGGACATCGCCGTGGCCGGTTTCGGTGACAGCACGGTCACCGTGCTCTTGAACGACGGCACCGGCAACTTCACAGTGAGCAAGACAGTGAAGATCTCCGGCAAGGGCAGTACCACCACCAACCAAGCCCCCGCGGTGCAACCGGTCGCCATCACCGCCGCCGACATGAACGGCGATGGCGTGCTGGACCTCATCACCACCAACAATGAGGGCTCCATCTCGGTGCTGATCGGCGATGGCAAGGGGGACTTCCTGTCCCAATCCACTCTCGTGGACGCCAACGGCCCGGCCCAAACTCAGACTGCTGACCTCAACGCCGATGGCCGCACCGACCTCGTCAGCGCAGACAAGACCAACTCCACCGTGGCGGTGCGTCTCACGAGTTCCACCAATACCCCGGTCGCCTTGGACGTGACCCTCGCACTGGATATCAAGAATGCCTCGTTCCTGACGGGCTCACTCTCGGCCACGAGTCCCACCGGCGGCACGCTCACCTATCAGTTGCTGTCGCAGCCGGCCAACGGTACGGTCACCCTGGAGGATGCCACAGCCGGCACCTTCAAGTACACGCCGAACAACAAGTTCACCGGCATCGACACCTTCACCTACCAGGCCCTGAGCAACGGTACTGCTTCCAACCAGGCGACGGTGTCCATCACCGTGAGCAATTCCGGCAGCGGCGCCTATAGCTGGCTGCTGGTGGTGGTGCTGGGCGTGTTTGCCGTGTACCGCCTGGTGACTGCAGGCCGCCGCGCGCTCGCCGGCTGAGGCTGCGCATACTGTACTCACGCCCGGATAACGGAAAACCGTTATCCGGGCAATACAGTCTGCGGAAAATATTCTTGAGCCCCGCATCGCGCCGCGCCGCTACAATGGTGGCATGGCGCGCAATTCCTTCTTCTTCCTGAAACACCTCAATCCCGCCCAGCGCGCCGCCGTCACTCACCTCGATGGGCCCTTGCTGGTGCTTGCGGGCGCCGGCAGCGGCAAGACCCGGGTCATCACCCAGAAGATCGCCTACATGGTGGGCGAGCGCGGCGTCGCGCCGCGCAACATCGCGGCGGTGACCTTCACCAATAAGGCGGCACGGGAGATGAAGGCGCGGGTAGGGGAGTTGCTCTCTGCCGAACGCGCCGAAGGGCTCACGGTCTGCACCTTCCACACCCTGGGTATGCGCATCCTGCGTGAGGAGCACGCGCGTATTGGCTATAAGAAGAGCTTCACGCTCTTCGACGTGGAGGACGGGCTCACGCTGCTGCGCGAGCTGCTCAAGACCGACCGGGCCGAGAAGGCGGAAGTGCTGGAGCGGGCGCAGGGGCAGATCTCCGCCTGGAAGAGCGCGCTCCGGGATCCGGAGACGGCGGTCAAGAAAGCAGAAGACGAGCATCAGCGGCGCCATGCGCGGCTCTATCTCGACTACGAGCGCCACCTCAAGGCCTACAACGCCATGGATTTCGACGACCTCATCGCCCGGCCGGTGCACCTCTTGGAGTCGGATTCAGAGGCGAAGGAGAAGTGGCAGAACCGGCTGCGCTACTTGCTGGTGGACGAATACCAGGACACCAACACCGCCCAGTACCGGCTGTTGAAGCTCCTGGCCGGTCCGCGGGCGGCGTTCACTGCCGTAGGTGACGACGACCAGTCCATCTATTCCTGGCGCGGTGCCCGGCCCGAGAACCTGGCCTCGCTGAAAGAGGACTTCCCCACCTTGAAGGTGGTGAAACTTGAGCAGAACTATCGCTCGGCGCGGCGCATCCTCAGGGTCGCCAACGGTCTCATCACCCACAACCCACACCTGATCGAGAAGAAGCTGTGGAGCGAGCTGCCGGAGGGAGAGCCGGTGCGAATCCTGCCCTGCGCGGACGGCCATGCGGAGGCTGAACGGGTGGTTACCGAGATCGCCGCCCACGTGCTCACCCAAGGCAGCCGGCACGGGGACTTCGCGGTGCTCTACCGCAGCAACCACCAGTCGCGGCTCTTTGAGAAGGCACTGCGGGAACAGAAGATCCCCTACGAGCTCTCCGGCGGCACCTCCTTCTTCGACCGCGCCGAGGTGCGGGACCTCGTGGCCTACCTGCGGCTCCTGGTGAATCCGGACGACGACAGCGCCTTCCTGCGCATCGTGAATCTGCCGCGCCGGGAACTCGGCGCCGCCACCCTGGAGAAGCTCGGCGCCTATGCGAGCGGCCGCCACGTGAGCCTGTTCTCCGCCTGCTTCGAGGCGGGACTCCGGGAACACGTACCGGACCGTGGGGCTGAGCGCCTGCACGAGTTCGCTACCTGGGTGTCGCGCACCGCAGAGCACGCCGAGAATGGCCCCGCCGTGGAGGCGGTGAAGCAGATGCTGGAGGACATCCGCTACGAGGGTTGGATCCGCGATAACGCCAAGGACCCGGCCACGGCGGACCGCAAGTGGGAGAACGTGCAGGAGTTTCTGCAGTGGCTGGGGAAGCCGGCCGACGGCGGCGAGGCGAGCCTGGCCGACACCCTGGGACGGCTCGCGTTGCTCGACATGCT
>DASUBN010000221.1:0-2185 GCA_035763245.1 Gammaproteobacteria bacterium
ACCAAGCGGCCCTTCCAGCCGCTGCCCCTGAGGCTCGCGCTCTCGGACGAGGAGATCGCACGTTTCGCCGACCGGCGCCAGGATTTCCCCGGCGTCGACATCACCGCGACCCTCGCGCGCTCCTACCCACAGGGCGAGCTCACCGCCCACGTCGTGGGTTACGTGGGTCTCATCAGCCCCGAGGAACTGGACGAGTTCGACCCCGAGCAATACTCGAGCACCTCGGAAGTGGGCAAGATCGGCATCGAAGCCGCTTACGAGAAGCAGCTGCACGGCTCAGTGGGCATACGCCAAGTGGAGACCAATGCCGAGGGCCGCGCCGTGCGCGTGGTGTCCTACACCCCGTCGGTGCCGGGCAGCGACCTCTACCTTTCCATCGACGTGAAGCTGCAGGCGGTGGCGGAGCGGGCCCTGGGCAAGTCCAACGGCGCCGTCGTGGCCATCGACCCCAACACCGGCGAGGTGCTGGCCATGGTGAGCCGGCCCTCCTACGACCCTAACCTGTTCGTGGGCGGCATCGACCCCGATGCCTACGATGAACTGCAGAACGACCCTTCCCAGCCGCTCTTCAACCGCGCGCTACGCGGCCAGTACCCGCCGGGGTCGACGGTGAAGCCCTTCCTCGGGCTCGCGGCACTGAACTACCACGTCATCAACCCGTTCGCCGATCTCATGTGCCCGGGCTACTTCTACCTCCCCGGCAACCCCAACCCCTACCGCGACTGGAGGGCGGGGGGTCACGGCGAGACCAACATGCTGAAGGCCATCGCCCAATCCTGCGACGTCTACTTCTACACCGTCGCCATGAAGCTCGGCATCGACCGGGTGCACGATTTCCTGACACAGTTCGGTTTCGGCGAGGATCCCGACATCGACATGATCGACGCCCAGGACGGCGTGATCCCATCGCCGGCATGGAAGCGCAAGACCATGCACCAGCCGTGGTACCTGGGCGAAACCGCCATCACCGGCATCGGCCAGGGCTACATGCTGGTGACGCCGCTGCAGCTCGCCTCCGCCACCGCCACCCTCTCCATGCACGGTGTGCGCTTCGCGCCGCGCATGTTACACGCCGTGGGCGACCCGCTCTCCGGCGTGATCAGCGACACCGCTCCCGTCTCCCTGCCCGGGGTGCAGGTGGACGCCCCCGGCGCCTGGGACCTGATCGTGAAGGCCATGACGGAGGTGACCGGTCCCTACGGCACCGCCTCACGCATCGGCGGCGCCAAGTACTCCATCGCCGGCAAGACCGGCACCGCCCAGGTGCATGCCAAGAAGCTCGGCATCATGGGTGAGGAGGACGAGTCCGATACACCCGAGGCGCTGCGCGACCATGCGGTGTTCATCGCCTTCGCGCCCGCGGCCCAGCCGCGTATCGCCGTGGCGGTGCTGGTGGAGCATGGCGGTGGCGGCGGCGCCGTGGCGGCCCCGGTGGCGCGTCAGGTGATGGACGCGTATCTTCTGGATCAGAACAGCACCGCGACCGCGCCGCCATGAGCCCAGAGATCCAACCCAGTTCCGCTTATCGATCCGTCGGCGAGCAGACCCTCGGCGAAAGGCTGCTGGACCGCCTCAACCTGGACGCGCCGCTGCTGGTGGCGATCCTCACCCTCTGCGCCGCGGGCCTCGCGATCCTCTACGGCGCCGGCGGACAAGACCCGGACATGGTCTACCGCCAGGCGATCCGCCTCGTGCTCTCTTTCGGCGTACTGCTCGTGGTGGCCCAGCTCTCGCCCCAGTTCCTGCGCCTCTGGACACCGTGGGTATTCGGCATCGGTCTCGTGCTGCTGCTGCTCACGCTGCACTCGGGTCACATCGGCCGCGGGGCACAGCGCTGGCTCAGCCTGGGCGTGGTGCGCTTCCAGCCCTCGGAGATCATGAAGATAGCCGTGCCCATGATGGTGGGCTGGTATCTGCACGATAAACCCCTTCCTCCGAGCTGGCGTCAGCTGCCGGCGCTGCTCGCCATCGTGCTCGTGCCGGTGCTGCTCGTGGGCGTGCAACCTGACCTCGGCACCGCCCTGCTCATCATGAGCGCGGGCGCCTTCGGCATCTTCCTGTCCGGACTGCGCTGGCGGGTGATCGCGCTCATCTTCCTGCTGCTGGGCGTGGCCGCGCCCATCGTCTGGCATTTCATGCACGGCTACCAGCGCGAACGCGTGCTCACTTTCCTCAACCCGCAGCG
>DASUBN010000222.1:0-4247 GCA_035763245.1 Gammaproteobacteria bacterium
ACCAGGAAAGGGTAGTAGGAGGCGGGCAGGGCGGGCTCGATGGCTTGGGCGACCGCGGTGCTGGGGAAGTAAGGAGCGCTTGGAGCGCCGGAGACCGTAACCGGTTCCAGGTTCACGTAAGGCGCGGTCTTGCCAGGGTGCAGGGAGTAGGCGCCGGTGTCGGAAGCCTGCCACTGCTGGGCGCGGGCGAAGTTCGGACCCGGCGTGCCATCGGTGTTCACGATGCCTTCCGAGAGCAGGTTCCACACACGCTGGTGGCGGTCGGGCCGGAAGGTGGCGAACACGTTGTCGAAGGTGCGGTTCTCGCCGATGATCAGGATCACGTGCTTGATGGGCGTGAGCGTGTCGTGGCCGCGGCGATCCTGATCCTGGGTGCCAGCATAGAGCGTAGTGCTCGTCAGGGCGAACGCGGCGAGCGCGGTTCCCTGCGCCAACCTGCGTAGGATTCCGAGTGGGGACAGATGCATGGCGGTGACTCCTCTTTGTCGATTGCGGATGGCGCCGCCGGGGCGCAGCGCCGCTGCAGTCCGGCGGCGCCATGAAACTACACGGGAAGCATTGCAGGGCATTGACCGTTGCATGACGATGCACTGTCGTGCCGACGCATGCGTAAAGATCCAATACGTAAAATGGTCCGCGCATGCATGCGCGCGTTGCACGTCTAGGGAAAATTACCGGGATGTAATCGCAAAAGGTGCGTGACGGCGTTGTGACGCTGCGGGGCTCATTCGCTCGCGTCGAACCAGAGCCTGGTCTGATCGCCGGACTCGCCGTTGTAGTTGGTGCGGATCTCCTCGCCCACGGCGATGTCCCGGATCGCCACGAAGTCGATGGTCTGCCGCTCGTAGTGTTTCACATAGCGGGCATTCGGCTTGAAGGAGTGGTTGTAGAGGGAGCCGTAACCCAGCGCGATAGCGCCCTCCCGCCCGTCCTTCCCCCAGCGGAAGTAGTACTCGGCCAGCACGCAGTCCTGCAGGACCCCTACTTCGTCGCTGGACACGGGGATTACCGCCGCGGTCTCGATCAGGGTACCGGCGGGTATGGGTACGAGCGCGAACACCCCCCGTCCCCGGGCATCCGTATCGCGCACCTCCACTGCGACGTGCAGTGTCATGCGGCTCTCGCCGTCCGGCCGATGAGCCCCAAGTGCGTGTCCGTGAAGGCAGTGGCGTATTTGAGACCGTAGCCGAGCGCCCGGTCGAAGCCCACGTGGGCGCACCAGATGAGCGCAAGTTGGGCCAGGAGCGCCGAGTGCAGGGCGTAGGCCAGGGCGCCGAGCAAGGCTGCGCCCAGGTAGCTGTGGGCGGCGTTGTAGCAGACGGAGCCGATGCGTGCACCGGCGAGATAGGCCAGCATGGAGAGGTCGGGCACCAGGAACAACAGCGCGAACCCGCCCCAGCTCCCCCCGAGTAAACTAAAGCCGGCTACAGCCGTGATTAGCGCGGTCAGCCCTTCCAGACGCAACAAGGCCCGCGGCACGCCGCGCACGGAAGAGAGCGTGTAGTGGAAGCCGGAAGCGTCGGCTGGCATGGGGTACCCTGTCACGATTGCACGGATAGCGCATTGTATTATGAGAGTCATCCACGGAATCCCCATGATCCAGATCCACCCCGCCACCCCTTCCGACCGCGCCACCTGGCTACGCATGCGCTGCGCTCTCTGGCCCGAGGGCTCCGCGGCGGAGCACGCCGCCGAAATCGAGCAGTTCTTCGCCGGCGAGACGCACCTGCTTCTCGCAGTGCTGTTGGCTTTCGATGCGGTCGGTGCTGTGGTCGGGTTCGCGGAGCTCTCTATCCGTTCCGTGGTGGATGGCTGCGAGACCGACCGGGTGGCTTACCTCGAGGGATGGTACGTGGAGCCCGCCATGCGCCGCCGCGGCGTGGGGCGTGCGCTGGTGCGGGCGGCGGAGGACTGGGGCCGCGCCCAGGGCTGCACCGAGTTCGGCTCGGATACCCAAGTCTCCAATACCGTCAGCGCCGCCGCCCACGCGGCGCTCGGCTTCACCGAGACCGACCAGGTGCGCTGTTTCAAGAAACGCCTCTGAGGCGACGCCCGCCTGGACGGTATAATGGTGGAAACGGATCCCGTCCTCTGAACGCTCCCGCCGCCACCCCCGCATCCGACGGTCACGCCAGCAGACGGCTTTTGCCCTGGCTCGTGGCCGTAGCTTTCTTCCTCGAGTCGGTGGACACCACCATCCTCAATACCGCCGTGCCTGCCGTCGCCGAGGCCCTCGGCGTGCCACCTCTGAGCATGAAGGCGGTGCTGGCGAGCTACACGCTCAGCCTCGCCATGTTCATCCCAATCAGCGGCTGGATGGCGGATCGCTACGGCACCCGGCGCGTCTTCGCCGGCGCCATCGGCCTCTTCACCCTCGGTTCATTCCTCTGCGGCATCTCCCGCAACATCCACGTACTCGTGGCCTTCCGGCTCTTGCAGGGCTGCGGCGGTGCCATGATGATCCCGGTGGGCCGGCTCACTATCGTGCGTACCTACGCGCGCTCCGAGCTGGTGCGGGCCATGAGCTTCGTGGCCATCCCGGCGCTGATCGGTCCCATGCTGGGGCCGGTGGTTGGCGGCGCCATCGTCTCCTGGTTTCACTGGAGCGTCATCTTCTTCGTGAACATCCCCATCGGACTACTCGGCCTCTACATGGTGCGCAAGCACCTGCCGGATTACCGGGAGACGCGTCGCCAGAAGCTCGACCTCGTGGGGCTCATCCTCTTCGGCTCCGGAATCGCGCTCCTGTCCTACGTGCTGGAGGTGTTCGGCGAACACAACTTGAGCGGGCGGGAGATCCTCGGCCTGCTCGCCATCTCCGCGGCTTTGCTCGGTGGCTACGGCCTGCACAGCGCCGGGCTCGGCCAGCCCCTGCTGCGCCTCGGCCTGTTCCGCATCCGCACCTTCCGCGCCGCGGTGGCGGGCGGCTTCATCACCCGCTTGGGCGTTGGCGGCATCCCCTTCCTGTTCCCGCTGCTCTACCAGGTGGGGCTCGGATTCTCGCCCATCGAGTCGGGTCTCTTGTTCATGCCCCAGGCCATCGCTGCTATGAGCCTCAAGATGACCATGCCGCGTATCATCGAGCGCTATGGCTATCGCCAGGTGCTGCTCGTCAATACCGTCGCCATCGGTGTGCTCATCGCCGTGTTCGCCACCATCGGTATGGACACGCCGGTGTGGCTCATCGTGACGGAGGCTTTCGGCTTCGGTTTCTGCAGCTCATTGCAGTACACCAGCATGAACACGCTCGCCTTCGCCGACGTGGCCCCGGCCCAGACCAGCCATGCCAGCACCATCGCCAGCACTGCCCAGCAGATGGCCATCAGTTTCGGCGTCGCCACCGCATCCCTGGTCACGGCGATCTTCATCCCCCACTTGGATGCGAGCCCCCGGCAGATGATCCACGGTGTCCACCAGGGCTTCCTGCTGCTCGGGGTGCTCACCATCCTCTCCACCCTGGTCTTCGGAGGGCTCAGGCAGGCGGATGGGGAGAGCGTGAGCCGCCAAAAATCGGCCCAGCCCACGGGCTGAGCGGGCCGCGTGCTCAGGCGGTCAATGCTCCCCGGTCGAGGAGTTGCCGCGCCCGGGAGCGGGTCTCGGTGTCGGCTGTGAGGTCGCCGCGCGCCACCGCATCCACGAAACTCTCCGCTTCCCGGGCGCGGAGCGCATGCAGCGCCGCCGCTAGCTGTTGGCCGATGCGGGCGAGCAGTGCCCGCTCGGCCAGCGTGTATTGCTCCGCCGGCCGCTGCCCCAAAACCAGGGCGCCCATGAGCGTGCCGCTCACGGCCAGCGGGAAGACCAGGCCCTCGCTGCCGAGCGCGCTCTTTAGCTTGTCCAGGTCCGCTTCGGCGAGGCTGGCCCGCAAGCTCACCATGGCCGGATCGTCGGTGGCGAGCCGTTCCGGGAACAACCTGCCCCCGCTCGACTGCACTCGCACGTAACCCGGCACGGTCTTCTCGTAGAGCGCGACGCCCGTGGGTTTGAGGTACTCCTGCACGTCGGTCACGCTGCGCTCCAGCAGCGTATCGCGGCTTTCGATGAAGCCGCATTCCCGTATGAACTGCGTCAGGGCGGTCTCCGCCCGATACTGGCGCTGGAAGAAGACCCGCTCCACGAAGCGGTCGAGGCGTTTCTTGACGAGGTTGAGCGTCACGCCGAGGCTCAAGGGTACGAGCAGTTGCAGCAAGGCGCCCTCGGTACGGCCCACGGCGAAATGGTCGATAAGGCTCGAGAGCGCTGCGAACACG
>DASUBN010000223.1:0-2686 GCA_035763245.1 Gammaproteobacteria bacterium
TACTGCGCTACTGCCCTCACTGCCGAGGTCAGCTCTCACTTCGCCATCTTCGCTTCCCAGGAACTCCCTCTTCGCGGCTTGGGCACCCTGCTCGTGGTAGGGGGCGGCAGCCGCATGGACCGGGCCAAGCGGTGGCGCGCCCAGCAATCCCCCCAGACCCGTCTCATCATGATCCCTTCCCTGTGGGGCAGCGGCGCCGAGGTCTCACCCATCGTCGCCCTGACAGAGGGTGAGGCCAAGACCATCCTGATGGGTCCCGAGTTCCTGCCGGACTACCGCAGCGTGTGGCCTGAGCTGGCCGCCAAGCTGCCGCTGGAGACGGCGCGTTACGCCTGCGGCGACAGCTGGTCGCACGCGCTCGAAGGCTTCCTCTCACCGCTCGCCAACGATGCGGTTCGCGACGAGCTCGCCGCGGTAATCCTCGAGCTCACGGCACTGCCGCTTGGCAACGACCCCCGCTGGTTCGAGCCCAGTTCCCGGGCCTGTGCCGGCCAGGCCAAAGCCAGCGTGGGTCTGGTGCACGGCATCGCCCATACCCTGGAAGGCCGGCTCGTGGCCCGGGGCCTCAAGGGCTGGGGCCATGCCCGACTGTGCTCCACCTACCTCCACCCGGTGATGGCCTACAACGTATCGTGCAACCCCAAGTGGCCAGAGCAAGCTGCGAAGCACCACCTGGACACCGCCGCCATCGATGCCGTGCTGAAGCAGCTCTTCGACTCTGCCGCCTACCGGCAGCTCCTGCCGGTGCTGGAAGCCGCCTGGCCGCAGGTGATCCGCGACGTGAGCAGCCGGACCAATAGCGCCTTGGTGCGTCCCGCCTCCCTGGACTTCTTCCGGCAGGTGGCGGCGTGAGCGTCTTCGACCCGACGCAGCCCTATGCCGCCCGCGACGAGGCGGAGCTGCTCACGGAGCTCAATGCCCTGACCCGACGCCACCTGGAAGGCTGCGAATCCTATCGCCGCGTCTGGCCCGCCTGGCGGGACGCCAAGACCCTGGCAGAGCTGCCGTTCCTGCACGCCGGCGTGTTCAAGTACGTGCGCTTCCGCACCGAGGCGCCGGACATCAAGCACGAACGCACCCTGAAGTCCTCCGCCACCACCTCCGGCAAGTCGAGCATGATCACCCTGGACCGGGAGAGCTCCGAACTCCAGTCCGCCAGCACCCTTGCGATTCTCCGGGACTTCGTGGGCTCCGGGCAGCGGCCGCTGCTGGTGCTGGACAGCTCGAAGTCGCTGCTAGCCCGGGGTGAGGTCTCGGCGCGGGTCGCGGCTGCCCTGAGCCTCAAGCCTCTCGCCACCGAGATCCATTTCCTGCTGGAGGATGCGGCCGACGCAGATTCCATTCGCTGGGAGGTGCTGGAGACCCAGCTCAAGGTCCACGACGATTTCCTGGTCTATGGCTTCACCTGGATCCTCTGGCTCGCCTGGCTGCAGGCGAAGCGCCCGGAGAGCATCACGCGACTCTTGAAAGGTAAACGCATCGCCTTCGTTCACAGCGGCGGCTGGAAGAAGCTCGAAGCCCTCAAGGTGGAACGCGGCGCCTTCGACGGTGCGCTCCTGGCCGGTCTCGACCCCCAATCGAAGGTAGTGGATTACTACGGCCTGGTGGAGCAGGTGGGCATCATCTATCCCCTCTGCGAAGCCGGGTTCCGTCATGTGCCGCGCTGGGCGGAAGTGATTGCCCGGGACCCGTGGACCTTCAAGCCGTTCGTGGGCGAAGACGGCCAACTACAGCTCTTGAACACCCTCGCCCGGGGTGCCCCTTACCACAGCGTGCTCACGGAGGACGTGGGCCGGGTGATAGAAGGGGATTGCCCCTGCGGTCGCAAGGGGCGCCGATTCCTGCTCCAGGGCCGCGTGCCCAAGTCCGAGGTGCGGGGCTGCGCCAATGTCTGAGCATCTCGTCGCCTTCAAAGGCAGCGATGGCGCGGTGACGGCGATCAGCCTCCCGGTCTCTCCGCGCACGCTCATCGAGGATTGGGCCTCGCTGCGGGCCAGCATGATCAAGACCACTCCCGATAGTTTCACCCGGGACGAGTGGGCCTACCTCATTGGCTTCCTGTCGCCGGAGAGCCTGTGGCGCCCCTTCCGGGAGAGCTTCGGCGAGGTGCTGCCGGAGGGCAGCCTCAAGACGGAGAACGTGCTCTATCGGCCCCGGGGCCAGGTGGGCCTGTGGCTACCCAATAACGTATCCCTGCTTGGACCGCTCACCATGATCCTGCTCTCCCTCACCGGGCAGCGCATGCAGGTGAAAGTGGGCTCCCGCAGCGCCGACCTCACCTCCGCCTTCGTGGAATTCGTGCTGGCGAAGCTCAAGCCTGGGCCCCTGGCCACCCTGCTCAAGACCGGACTGCACTGTGCCACCTTCCCGCGCACTGACGAGCGCAACGGGCGCATGGCGGCGGAATCACGGGTGCGCATCGTGTTCGGCGGCGACGAGGCGGCGGAAGCCATAGACAGGCTTCCCCACCCTCCCGGTAGCGTCGGCTACTACTTCGTGGACAAGCGCTCCGAAGCATGGCTGGAAGCCGCCGCACTCGACGATGAGACCCTAGGCACGCTCATCAAGGTGTTCACAATCTATGGCCGTGCCGGCTGCACCTCGCCCCGGCGGGTGGTGATCTTCGGCGCCAAGCCCGATGAACTCACGGCTATCCGTGCCCGGCTCTTCTCCCTCTGGCCCCGCG
>DASUBN010000224.1:0-5099 GCA_035763245.1 Gammaproteobacteria bacterium
ACACGCGCCGGGAATCGGTGCCGTCTGCGACCGCGGTCGGCCCGATCATCTCGGGCAGCCCATGGCCTGAGACCTTCTTCCAGGTCAGGCCCTCGTCGGTCGATCTGTACAGGCCCGACGGGCCCGGATGCCGGTACAGTGAATACGCTGAAGCGCCCGGCGCGAGGTAGGTTTGCGACACGGTGGCAAAAACCACGCCTGGATTGTCGCTCGCCCAGGAGAGATCGGTCGCGCCGGATTCCGATCCGGCGGCCAGCACCGACTGCCATGTCCGACCGCCGTCTTTGCTGCGAAACACGCCGCGCGCGCCGCCCTTGCGATGGTCGATGCCGCGCGTGGCGGCCAGCAGCAGGTCGGGATCGTGCGGGTCCACCAGCAACCAGGCGATCGCGCCGGCATCACTCAACCCCGCGCGCTGCCAGTGCGCACCGGCGTCGGTGGATTTCCAGATACCGCTGCTGTATTGGGAGCCGAAAATACTTCCGGTCCCCGCATAGATAACCGACGCATCCGATGGCGCCACCGCGAGTGCCGTGATGCCACGGATCGCCTGCACGGCATCGGTCACCGGTTGCCAGGTCACGCCGGCATTCACGGTCTTCCAGACCCCGCCGTTATCGGTACCCACGTAACCGATGGCCGGCTGTCCGTTCGCTCCGGATACCGAATCCACCTTCCCGGCGATGAACGGGCCGATGTTTCGCCATTGCATGCCCTGCAGCAATTGCGGACTGACCTGGGCCTGCACCGCCGTTGCAACACACAATACGGCGGCCGCCGCGAGCGTGCGGCCAACGATGTGCGATCCCGTCGTTCCAGGCCGTGGACTCATGGCAAGCTCCTGTTTCGGGGGTTATGGCGCGTGGAGGTCACGCCTGTCGGTGGGCGACGGGACACAATACTTCCCTGCATCGGGCGTGACCAGACGTTCCACCATCAAAAGGGCATTGACCCATTTTGATGCGTACAGTTCCCTGGCTGGGGCGTCCCACGGCCGGATTAAACCGGTTGGCTCACATGCGGCGGACCAGGTTCAGGCGCAGATTCGGAACGAAATGGGATCAGAAATGAGGTGAAGTTGGCCTCTTCCCCCAAAAAAGTAAGCGGAGAGGTTGAGACTCAACCTTAAAGACAGGGCGCGGCAAAAATGTCGGACTGTCGCTATAAGAGTCAAACTGCGGATAATGTCGCTGCCGTCCTTGATGCAAGCACGAGGTCCTTCATAACACCCAGCCCGGGCAACGTGCCGTGGCGCCTGCCGGATGCGGCGAGCCCAATGGCCGGCGTCTTCTTAGCCGTAACGTCCTGTGATGTAGTCTTCCGTCTGCTTCTTGGCGGGGTTGGTGAAGAGCGTGCTGGTGTCGGCGAACTCGATGAGATCGCCCAGGTACATGAAGGCGGTGTAATCGGAGACCGGCGCGGCCTGCTGCATGTTGTGGGTCACGATCACGATGGTGTAATCGGCCTTGAGCTCGGCGATGAGCTCCTCGATCTTGAGGGTCGAGATGGGGTCGAGCGCGGAGGCCGGCTCGTCCAGCAGCAGCACCTCCGGCTTCACGGCGATGGCCCGGGCGATGCACAGGCGCTGTTGCTGGCCGCCGGAGAGACGCGTTCCGCCTTGATGCAGCTTGTCCTTGACCTCGTCCCACAGCGCCGCCTTGTGCAGCGCCCACTCCACACGTTCGTCCATCTCGTTGCGCGGCACCCGCTCATAGAGGCGCACGCCGAACGCGATGTTCTCGTACACGGACATGGGGAACGGCGTCGGCTTCTGGAATACCATCCCCACCTTGGCGCGCAGCAGGTTGAGATCCTGCCCGGCGGAGAGGATGTTGCCGCCGTCCAGGTGGATCTCGCCGGCGGCACGCTGCTCGGGATACAGCTCGTAGATGCGGTTCAGGGTGCGCAACAGGGTGGACTTGCCGCAGCCCGAGGGACCGATGAAGGCCGTGACCTGCTTCTCGGGGATCTGCATCTCGATGCCGTGCAGGGCATGGAACTTCCCGTAGTAGAAATCCAGCTTGCGGATGTCGATCTTCGGGTTCTCGATGGTGCCGTTCATGGTGTCACTTTCCGAAAGAGGGCGAGCGCAGCAGCAGGCGCGCCATGATGCTGAGGACCAGGATTGCGGCGGTGATCATCAGCGCCGCCGCCCAGGCCAGGTGCTGCCAGTCTTCGTAGGGGCTCATGGCGAACTGGAAGATCATCACCGGCAGGTTGGCGATGGGCTGGGACATGTCGGTGGTGCGGAACTGGTTGTTGAGGGCGGTGAACAGCAAGGGGGCCGTCTCGCCGCTGATGCGCGCTATCCCCAGGATCACGCCGGTCATCATGCCCGCCAGCGACGCCCGGTGCACGATGTAGACCGTCAC
This sequence comes from Gammaproteobacteria bacterium, assembly GCA_035763245.1. GTDB lineage: Bacteria > Pseudomonadota > Gammaproteobacteria > Natronospirales > REEB76 > DASUBN01. Next base: position 2,373 of record DASUBN010000224.1, read on the forward strand.
CTTCCAGCGCGGTGCGCCGAGCGCCGCCGCGGCCTCGCGCATCTGATCGGGCACGAGCCGCATCATGTCCTCGGTGGTACGCAGCACCACCGGCAGCATGATGATGGCAAGCGACAGGCCGCCGGCCCAGCCGGAGAAGTGCCCCAGCGGCGCCACCACCACGCCGTAGACGAACACGCCGATGACGATGGAGGGCGCCGAGAGCAGGATGTCGTTGATGAAGCGGATCAGGGACGCGAGGCGGTTGGCCCGGCCGTACTCCGCGAGCCAGGTCCCGGCCAAGAGGCCCACCGGCGTGCCTACCGCCACCCCCACCAGGGTGAGCAGCAGCGAGCCGATCATGGCGTTGGCCATGCCGCCCGCCTGCCCCGGGGGCGGGCTATCCTGGATGAAGAGCTGAAGATTGAGCGCTTCCACGCCGTGACCTATCAAGGTCCACAGCAGCCACACCAGCCAGAACAGCCCGAACACCGTGGCCAACATGGACATGCTGAGGTTGAAGACGTTCAGGCTGCGCCTGAGTAGATAGCGGTTCCTGCTGATCATCAGCTGTGCGCTCCCTCACGTGCCGACAAGCGGAGCAGCAGCAGCTTGGCGATGGCCAGTACCACGAAGGTCACCAGGAACAGGATGAGGCCCAGGGCGATGAGCGAGGAGGTGTACATGGGGCCCACCGCCTCAGTGAACTCGTTCGCCAGCGTCGAGGAGATGGTGTTGCCGGGGTTGAAGAGCCGCATGCTTATGTCATGGCTGTTGCCGATGACGAAGGTCACCGCCATGGTCTCACCGAGCGCGCGGCCGAGACCCAGCATCACGCCACCCACCACGCCGACGCGGGTGTACGGCAGCACCACGTTCCACATCACTTCCCAGGTGGTGCAGCCGAGGCCGTAGGCGGACTCCTTGAGCACCGCGGGCACCACCTCGAACACGTCGCGCATCACCGCGGTGATGAAAGGGATCACCATGATGGCCAGGATCAGGCCGGCGGTGAACACGCCGATGCCGATGGGGATGCCCTGGAAGAGCCCACCGATGAGCGGCAGCTTGCCGAGATGCGTGATCATCCAGGGCTCTACCTTCTGCGCGAACAACGGGGCGAACACGAACAGGCCCCACATGCCGTAGATGATGCTGGGGATGGCGGCCAGGAGTTCCACGGCGGTGCTCACCGGGCGGCGCAGCCAGGCGGGAGCGAGCTCGGTGACGAACAGGGCGATGCCGAAGCTTACCGGCAGGGCGATGACCAGGGCGACGAGGGAGGTCGCCACGGTGCCGTATATGGAAGTGAGGGCGGAGAACTTGCCCGCCACCGGGTCCCAATCCGTGCCGCTGAAGAAATGCCAGCCGAAGTTGTGGAACGCCGGCCAGGCCTTGATGGTCAGCACGACCAGGATCGCAAGGATCAGGCCCAGCACCATCAGGGCGGCGAGCTGGGTGACGGCGCGGAACAGGGCGTCGGCCACAGAGTCGCGCCAACGGTGGGTATGGTTCGAGCCGCTCACTGCATGGGTTTCCGTTTCTATGAGCTCTTCAGACAACACATGCTCACCGGTAGTGGCTCGAGGTCCAGCCCGGTCTGGGCCCTGCAGGGCCCCGTCCATATGCCCCCCAATCCGGCTGGTCGGGGCAGTCTAGGGGTGAAATATGGCACAAATATGACATCCGGGGCAGCCGCGCCTGCCCTTGCCCGGTTCTGACGGCGGACCGACCCATCCGCCGTGCGAGGACCCACGGCGGACGCGGTCAATTTTTGGCCAAGGCGCCGATCAGTTGAGTCCGAGGCGCCGGGTCAGGATGGATTTCGCCCACTGGGTCAGCGTGATGTAGCCCACCATGATGAGCGGCATGGTCAGCAGGAAGGCGCCGGGCACCGGCACCATGCCGAAACCGTGCGCCAGCCCAGTGAACGGCAGCAGCATGCCGATGGTGCATACCGCCATGGTGGTGAACAGGAGCGGCCAGCTCGGCCAGCTCTGCAGGAACGGCACCTTCCCGGTGCGGATCACGTGCACGATGAGCGTCTGGCTCACGATGGACTCGATGAACCAGCCGGTCTGGAACAGCTTCGCGTCGTGCCAGGCGCCAAAGAAGTAGATCAGCACGCCGAAGGTCACGTAGTCGAACACAGAACTCAGCGGCCCGATGAACAGCATGTACTGCTTGATGGTGCCCATGTCCCAGCGGCGCGGCTTCTCCAGGTATTCCGGATCTACGTTGTCGGTGGAGATGGCGATCTGGGAGAAGTCGTAGAGCAGGTTGTTCACCAGCACCTGGATCGGCGCCATGGGCACGAAGGGCAGGAAGATGCTGGCACCGAGCACGCTGAACATGTTGCCGAAGTTGGAGCTCGCGCCCATCTTGATGTATTTCACGATGTTGCCGAAGACCTTGCGCCCCTCCAGCACGCCCTCCTCCAGCACCAGCAGGTTCTTCTCCAGCAGGATGATGTCCGCCGATTCCTTGGCGATGTCCACGGCCGTGTCCACGGAGATGCCCACGTCCGCGGCCTTAAGCGCCGGGCCGTCGTTGATGCCGTCCCCCAGGAAGCCGACCACCCGCCCCTTGCGGTGCAGGGCGCGGATCACCCGCGCCTTCTGCTCGGGGGAGAGCTTGGCGAACACGGAGGTGGTCTCGGCCTTGTCGGCCAGCGCCTCGTCGCTCATGTCCTCCAGGTCCTTGCCGAGCAGGATGTGCGAGACCTCGAGCCCCACCTCGGAGCAGATC
>DASUBN010000225.1:0-5570 GCA_035763245.1 Gammaproteobacteria bacterium
TGCAGGCAAGCGAGATGCTGGCGGTCGTGGGCGGAGAGGTAATGCACGAGTCCCCCCAAGGTGACCCGGCCGTATTCGGCGAAATCCGCTCGGCGTGCAAGCTCCGCGGGCGCGAAGCCCCGGATGATGGCGAGGGTCTCGGCCCGGGCCGCGGCGAACGCGGCCAGCGCCTCGTGGGGATCGGTATTCGCATAGCCGCGCTCGCGCGCCATGACGTAGCCGTCCAGGGACGGGAGCACCGGTGTATCGCACTCGCGAGTACGCCGGAACCGTTCCTGGTAGCCCAGGGTATCGAAGTCCCGCACGTGGCATAGATGCTCGCGCAGGGAGAAGGTCTCGCCGGGGCAGCCGCCCCAGTCGACGGGCTTCCAGTCCCAGGTCGAGGCCGGCACGGCGACGAGGAACTTCTCGAACTCCCGGGGCGCATCCTCGAGCTCGCTCAATATCAGCCTGGATATGGGCATGTCTTCGTCCCGTATCCGGGGTGCGTCCTGGCGGCTGCCGTTCATGCCACGAACTCCCGGCCGAGGGCGAGCACCCCTGCCACCAGGGCGTCGAAGTCTTCGCGCCGGCTGCGGTGGTTGCTGATGGCGGCGCGGATGGCGAAGCGCCCCTCGAGCACGGTGGAGGACGGCGCGGCGATGCCCCGCTCCTGCAGCGCCACCAGGATGCGGGCGTTGAGGGCGTTCAGCGCCTCCCCCTCCAGGCCCGCAGCGCGATAACGGAAGTTCACCACGTTGAGCGGCACTGGGGCGAGCAACTCCAGCTCGGGTGTCACTTCCACCCGCTCCTTGAGATAGCGAGCCTGTCTAATGTTCTGGGACACGAGCCGTCCGAAGCGGTCAAAACCGTAGGCCCTGAAGTTGAGCCACACCTTGAGGGCGCGGAAACCGCGGGAGAGCTGCGGGCCGAAATCGGCGAAAGCGATGGGCGCAGCGGCGATGCCGCCCTCGAGCTTGTTGAGATAGCTCGCTTCCACCACGAACGCGGCCTTGTGCGCCTCCCGGTCGCGCACCAGGGTGCAGCCCACGTCGTAGGGCAGGTACATCCACTTGTGCAGGTCGAAGGCGAGGGAATCCGCTCTCTCCATGCCTTTGAGCAGGCCGCGGCTGCCCGCATCGAGCACCGCCACGGCACCGAAGGCGCCGTCTACGTGCAGCCAGATACCCTCGGCTCGGCAGAGGTCCGCGATCTCGTCGAGGGGATCGATGGCGCCGGTGTTCACGGTGCCGGCGTTAGCCACCACGCAGAGCGGCAGATGGCCGGCGCGCCGGTCTTGGGCGATACGCGCCTTGAGTGCGCCCATGTCGATGCGGTATTCGGCATCCACCGGGACATAAGCCAAGGAGTCGCTGCCGAGACCCATGAGCTCCACGGCCTTCTGCACCGAGTTGTGGGTCTCGGTGGAGGTGTAGTACATGAGCCGCGGTCCGGCTGCGAGGCCTTCGCGCCGCACGGCGAAGGGGGCCCGGGCGCTGCGCGCCACATTGAGACCCACGAGGTTCGCCACGGAGCCGCCGCTCGTGAGGATGCCGCTGCCCTCGGCGGGGAAGCCCATCATCTCCCGCAGCCAGGCGAGCACCTGCAGCTCCACATAGGTGGAGGCCTGGTCGAAGCCCGCGGCGTTCACGTTCAGGGTGGCGGTGAGGAGCTCCGCCAGCATGCCCACCGGGGTGCCGCTGCCGTTCACCCAGCCCCAGAAGCGCGGATGGATGTTGCCCACGGGATAGGGCGCCACCAGCCGCTGATAGTCCCGGTAGGCCATGGCCTCACCGACACCGGCCTTGGGCAGGGGCGTCTGGAGTTCCGCCTTCACCGCAGCCGGCACCGGCTGCCATACCGGTCGCTCCCGGAGTCGGGCGGTGTAGTCCAGGGCATCATCCAAAGCTTGGTGCATGAGACGCCGGAAGGCGTCCCAGTCCTCAGGATCCAGGGTCTCTTCAGGCAGGCTGTTCATAGTGGATTATACTGTCAGAAATAATCACAGCCAATTATTCTATGATTCCATATATATAAGCGACAAACGACTTTTTCTCACGGTTTGGTGTGCCTTTTACTCACGGGTTACTCATGCGCAACCTCCCTCCCCCCAACACCCTCAAGGCCTTCGAAGCCGCAAGCCGACATGGCAGCTTCAGCAAGGCCGCTGTGGAACTGAACGTGACCCACGGCGCCGTGAGCCGCCAAGTGCAGCAGCTGGAGGACTTCCTGGGTTGCGAACTCTTCCATCGCCTGCCGCGGGGCTTGCAGCTCACGGCGCGGGGGCGCGAGTTCGCCTTCGGGGTGCAGGCGGCCTTCGACCAGATCCGCGACGCGGTGGAAGCGGTGCGGGTGGACCACGAGAAGCACATCATCACCGTAAGCACGCTGGCCTCGCTCGCGGCCCGCTGGCTCGTGCCGCGGCTGCACAAGTTCCAGAAGGCGCACCCCGAGCTCGAGATCCGCCTCAGCACCTCGCCCCAGCTCACCAACTTCGACCGGGACGGCATCGACCTCGCCATCCGCTACGGCCGCGGCCGTTGGCCAGGTGTGACGGCGCTGCGTCTCTTCACGCCGGTGGAGTTCCCGGTGTGCTCGCCGAGACTCCTGACTGGCGAGCGCCCGCTGCGCCAGCCCGCCGACCTCAAGTACACCTCGCTCCTGCACGACACCACCCACCGCCACTGGCAGCAGTGGCTGGAGCTCGCCGGAGTGCGTGGCATCGACGCCCACGAGGGCCTGGTGGTGGAGGACATGAACGTGCTGATCCAGGCGGCCATCGAGGGCCAGGGCGTCGCGCTCGCCTCGGAGCCGCTGGTGCAGGCGGAACTCGCCGCGGGCCGCCTGGTGAAACCCTTCGACATCGCGCTGCCGGTGGAACTCGCCTTCTACGCCGTCTATCCTCGCAGCCGTGCCCAGAGCCCCGCGGTGCAGGCCCTGGTGGACTGGCTGCAGGCCGAAGCGAAGGATACTTGAGGAGAACCATGAACCGTCTGCAAGCCGACCTGCTGCTCCTGCTCACCGCCTTCATCTGGGGCACGGCCTTCGTGGCCCAGAAGTACGCCAACGCCAGCATGCCGCCCATCACCTTCGTGGGTGCCCGCTTCCTGATCTCGGCGGTGGTGCTCCTGCCCTTCATGGTCTACGAGGCACGCCGCGCCACGGCACCGTTGAGGCGCATCGACTGGGTGCAGGCCCTAATCGTGGGCCTGTGTCTCTGCGTCGGCAGCTGCCTGCAGCAGACGGGGCTGCTCACCACCAGCGCCACCAACGCCGGTTTCCTGACGGCGCTCTATGTGGTGATAGTGCCTTTCATGTTCTGGGCCCTGTCCGGTCAGAAACCCCGGGCCCTGGTGCTCGCAGCCTGCCTGATCTCCCTCTACGGCGCCTGGCTGCTAGCGGATGACGGCCAAGCCAGGCATTGGTCCCCGGGGGATATATTGGTGGTGGTATCGGACTTCGCCTGGGCGCTCGCCATCACCCTCATCGGCCTGTTCCTGCAGCGCAGCCACCGCCCCTTCTTCCTCTCCTTCATGCAGTACGCGGTCACCACCGTGCTGGCGGTACCAGCGGGGCTCCTGTTCGAGTCCCCCACCCTGGCCGGAATGGTCTCGGTCCTGTGGCCCCTGCTCTATGCTGGCGTGCTCTCGGGCGGCGTCGCCTATACCTTGGGGGTGCTCGCCCAGAAGCATACTCCGCCGGCGGAGGCAGCGCTCATCATGTGCCTGGAGAGCGTATTCGCGGCGCTCGCCGGCGCGGTGATGCTGCACGAACGGCTCACCCTGGCCGCCACCACGGGCTGCCTGCTCATCCTGCTTGGGGTGGTGCTGGTGGAAGTGGGGCCGGGACTGTTGCGCAACCTCAGGAAAGCGGCGGCCTGATATAAGAAGACCGCTCAGGTCGCCACGTCGCCCACGTCGGCTTCGCGCGGCGGCGGCGCCGTCTTGTGGATGCGCTTCTGCTCGTACATGGCCCGGTCGGCGGTGTTGACCGCCGCGCGCAGGGTCTCCGGATCCTGGTAGTCGGCGCCGCCCATGCTCACCTCAAGCTTCAGGTTCACGTTGCCGTCGAACATGGAGAGAGGCGGCGTCTGGTGCAGCAGCTGGTTGAGGCGCGGCGCCACGCTGGCATAGGTGGCACCGGGAAGCAGCAGCAGGAACTCGTCGCCGCCCCAGCGGTAGAGCTGGTCCGCGGGGCGCAGGCCGCCGCGCAGTATCGTGACGAAATGCTTTAGCAGCTCGTCGCCGGCCTCGTGGCCATGGCTGTCGTTCACGTGCTTCAGGTTGTCCAGGTCGAAGATGAACACGGAGCCGAAGGTGGCGCCCACGGTCTGCAGGAACACACCGCGGGTGAACGCCAGGCGGTTGTAGACGTTGGTGAGCGGATCGGTGAGGGATTCGTGCAGCAGCTTCTCGTGAGCTACGGCGAGCTCGGCGTGGGCGGCGTTGGTCTCGCGCCGCGCGTCCTCCAGGATCATGAGCATCATGCCGAAAGCGAGCATGAGCTGCAGGATCGCATCCAGGTAGCCGTTATAGCGGCCCACAGCGGCCGCGAAACCGAGGTAAGGCACCTCGGGGTTCTGGTTCTTATATATACCGAGGGCATACAGGATCCAGAGCAGGGCCAGTAGCTCCAGGGTGAGGCCCGTGACGCGAGTGCCGAGACTGCGGCGTGAGTAAGGCAGGCGCAAGAGCCGCATGGTGGCGTAGCCGAGCGCCACGGCGCACACCACCGCCTGCCACAGCAGCAGCCCCTGCAGGTTCCCGGTGAACGCGAACGAGACGAGGCAATAGACGAGGGCCGCCAGCACTCCGCCATAGAGCGTATGCCTCTCCACCCTGCCCTCGGCGTACTCGAGCGTGCCCAGCACCAGGAGCAGCAGGAACAGCAACTTGCCGAACTGGTAGAGCAGGAACACTCCGGGCATGAGCAGGTTCGCGAGGGTGCTCGCCGCAGCCCCCAGGTTGGGCAAGCCATAGAATCCGACGCAGAGCAGCAGCAGGGCGGCGAGCAACACCGCCCAGGCGTAGGTCCAGTACTTGAAGAAGTGCGCGCGGCGACCGCCATGCTGCTTGAGCAGCAGGAAGAAAAGCCACAAGAGTGCTGTGATCGCCGTCTGGGTGAGCAGACCGATCAGAGTGACGAGGGCCCTCAGGTTCTGTTCCGACACTATCCCTGGCCCGGGAGCGGCGTCCCATGCGAGGAGGCTGCCAAGAGTATAGTCATGCCTGCCCTGTCCGTCGCGTGGCCATACCCCAAGGAGCAGGCCCAAGGCCGCTCCACCCGCCTCTTATAGTAACCCCGCGGTCGCCCCGCCGGCGGATGCGCGGCGCGGCGTTTGGGAATTTAATCGCACGTAGCGAGCCGCGGCCGGCCGCCCCTTCATCGCGGACCGCCCTTGCGCGTGCGCTTGGCGCTGTACATCGCCCGGTCAGCCACATGCACCGCGGCCTCGAGATCGTCCACGCTGCGGAAGTCAGCCACCCCGATGCTGGCACTGATGCCGAAGCTCAGGCCGTTTTCCTGGAAAGCCAGCGGCGGCGCGGCGGCCACGATCTCCCGCATGCGTTTCTCCAGCACCTGGGAGATGG
>DASUBN010000226.1:0-2225 GCA_035763245.1 Gammaproteobacteria bacterium
CGAGGAGCCCGCGGCGGCGATGCCGGAGACACGACGGGAACTCGCCGAGATCCTGCGACAGATCATTCAGCAGGTAGAAGGGGTGTATGCAGAGTTGGAACCACGCTACGAAGACGCCGGCTGGGTGAGCAACCGGCTCGCGGAACTCCTGCCCATCAGCCTCACCCAGCGCCAGTACCTGCTGGAGCTCACCGATCCCCTGAAGCGGGTGGATATCCTTGCCACCCTGGTGCAGTCGCTGGCCTCCCAATAAAAAAGCGCGAGTCATCCCGCGCTTTCCTATTGATTCACGTCGAGTTCGATCGCTTACTCCGGGTTGCCCCACACGGTGGCGGCATCCTTCTGCACGAGGCCGGTGGTCTCGCGCAGGCGGCGGGACAGTATCTCCGCCAGCGACTGGTAGAAGCGGGCGGCGAAGGCCGGATTCTGGCCCATGAGCGTCGCGATGTGGGCGTGGGTGATGACGAACGCCAGCACTTCTTCATCGCCGGCAACCACGCTGGCGCTGGCGGCCTGGCCCTCGATGAACGACATGTCGCCGAAGATCTCACCGGCGCTGGCGCGGGAGAGCTCGATGGCGAAGCCTTCGTGATCGCGTTGCACCTTCACCTCGCCTCTGACGATGACGAAGAGTGAAGTCTGTTTCTGACCTTCCTGGATCAGGACGTCACCGGGTTTATAGCTCTTGCGCTCGGAAGCCTGCAAAAGCTGCTGGTGTTCTTCGTCCCGCAGGAAGCGGAAGACCTTTGCCATGGCCATCGTATGGATACCTCGCGGGTATCAATCCCTGACTAATAGTGCCGTAAATCCAGGGAGCTGTCACCCGCCTGACATGCCGGCCAGGACCCGGCGCGCTGCCTCCAGAGTGGCGGCGACGTCATCTGAGGTATGCGCGCTGGACATGAAACCGGCTTCGAAGGCGGAAGGCGCGAGATAGACTCCCTGCTGCAGCAGGCCGTGGAAGAACGTGCGAAAGGCATCCACATCGGAGGACATTACCTGGGTGTAACTGGCCACGGCGGGCTCCCGTGTGAAGAAGAGGCCGAACATGCCGCACACATGGTTCGCCACGAACGGAACGCCGGCTTCGGCGGCGGCATCCCGGAGGCCCTGCACCAGCGCACCGGTCTTCCTTTCGAGGTCTGCGTGGAAACCCGGTGTCTCCAGGATATCCAGCATGGCGAGGCCCGCGGCCATGGCCACCGGATTGCCGGAGAGGGTTCCGGCCTGGTACACGGGCCCCAAGGGGGCCAGTTTCTGCATCACGTCCCGGCGGCCGCCGAAGGCGCCCACGGGCATGCCGCCGCCGATGACCTTGCCCAGGGTGGTGAGATCGGGGCGGATGCCGTAGAGCGCCTGGGCGCCGCCCTTGGCGACCCGGAAGCCGGTCATCACCTCGTCGAAGATAAGCAGGCTACCGTTTCGTGTGCAAAGTTCACGCAGGGTCTCGAGGAAACCCAAGGCCGGCGGTACGCAGTTCATGTTGCCGGCGACGGGTTCGACGATCACGCCGGCGATCTCGGCGCCGTAGCGCGCGAACGCCGCGCGCGCCGCGTCAGCATCGTTATAGGGGAGGGTGAGGGTCAAGGCCGCGAGCGCCGCCGGCACGCCGGGTGAGGTGGGCACGCCGAGCGTGAGCGCGCCGGAACCGGCCTTCACCAGCAACGAGTCGGAGTGGCCGTGGTAGCAGCCTTCGAATTTCACGATCTTGTCACGTCCGGTGAATCCGCGTGCGAGGCGTATGGCGCTCATGGTGGCCTCGGTGCCCGAGTTCACCATGCGCACGAGTTCGATGGAGGGCATGAGCCGGCAGATGCGTTCCGCGAGACGCGTCTCGGCTTCGGTGGGAGCACCGAAGGAGAGGCCACGATCGACGGCGGCATGCACCGCGGCGAGCACCTGCGGGTGGGCGTGGCCGGCCAGCATGGGGCCCCAGGAGCCCACGTAATCGATGTAACGTCGCCCGTCGTTGTCGTAGAGCCAGGCGCCTTCAGCGCGGCTCACGAACACGGGATCGCCGCCGACGCCGCGGAAGGCGCGGACCGGGGAGTTCACGCCGCCCGGGATACAGCGCTGGGCTTCTTCGAACAAGCGATTCGGCACGGGGGACCTCGGAGGCCGCGGGAGGCGGCGTATGTTACAGCAGCGATAAAGACCGGCGCGGGTTTATAATGACATAATAACCACGACACCCCGCGCGGCTCGCCAGGCAACAGGCGGACTGG
>DASUBN010000227.1:0-9484 GCA_035763245.1 Gammaproteobacteria bacterium
GCTCGAACAGCGAGGCTACGATCACCACGCCGAGCTCCATGGCTACGGCACCCAGTTCCCGGGTGCTGGGTCCGGGGATGGATTCCGCCAGGTCGAACACCTTGGTGTCTTCCGTCTGGCAGAAGTAGGGGCCGGTATGCAGTTCCTGCAGCAGCACGAGCTTGGTGCCCTGCTCCGCTGCCTCGCGGATGCCTTTGATGCTTTCCTGAAGATTACGCGCACGGTCGTTCCCGCAACTCTGTTGCACCAGGCCGACCTTCAGCATCTTGTTGCTGCTCATGTCTTTGGGCCTCTTCAGGGCACCACGCCCCGGGGAAACTGCATGGTCACGCAATGCAGGCTGCCGTACTGATGGATCAGGGAACGGCAGGGCACTCCCACGATCTCTTTGCCGGGGAAGCAGCCGGCCAGGGCTTCGAGGGCCGGTGCATCCGCCGGGTCATTATAGGTCGGCACCAGCACCGCCGTGTCCATGATGAGGAAGTTGGCATAGGTGGCGGGCAGGCGTCGGCCGGTATGGTCGATGACCGGCTGGGGCCAGGGCAGGGGCACGAGGGTGTAGGGCTGGCCGTCCTTGCGGCGCAGGGCCTTGAGCTCGTCTTCCATGGACTTCAGCCCCGCGTAGTGGGGGTCGCTCTCGTCCTGGCAGGCCTGGTAGGCGATGGTACGGTTGTCACAGAGCCGGGCCAGGGTATCGATGTGGCCGTCGGTGTCATCGCCGTCGATGACGCCGTGCTTCAGCCACAGGATGCGATCGATACCCAAGTATTTCCTCAGCAGGGCTTCGATCTCACCGCGGGAGAGTTTCGGGTTGCGGTTCTTGTTGAGCAGGCAGCTCTCGGTGGTGAGCAGGGTGCCTTCCTCGTCTACCTCGATGCTGCCACCCTCCAGCACCAGCCCGATGCTCTCCATGGGCAGTGCGCCGAACGCGCCGGCATCAAACAGCCGCCGGCTGAGCCGGTTATCCTCGGCATGGGGGTATTTCTCGCCCCAGCCGTTGAAAATGAAATCCAGCAGCGTGAGCTTGCCGTCCTTGAGTACGGTGATGGGGCCGTGGTCGCGGGCCCAGGCGTCGTTGGAGGGGAAGGGATAAATGCGCAGGTTCTCCACGCGCCCGCCGGCGGCTTTCACGTAGCCGCGGATGCGCTCCGCGTGGCTTTCGTCCATGCAGGTGATGATCACCCGGGAACGGAGGCTGATCTCCTTGGCGATCGCCGTGTGGCAGCGTTCCGCCGAGGCGTAGTCCGGGTTCCACTCCACGTCGGAGCGGGGCCAGGTGAGCATGACGCCGCTCTGGGGCGCCCATTCGGGAGGCAGTCGGTAACTCATGGGGTCCGCCTAAAGCAAACCGCGTGTGCGGTGCCGCGCTCAAGGCGCGGCACCGCACACGCGGCGGATTTAAGACTTACGCGGTGAGCTCAGCCGCCGGCCGCTTTGCTATCGCCGAACGGCATGGCCTTCATCACCGTGTGCAGGACCTTATTGTACTCGAAGTACACCACGTAATCGGCGTAGACCCAGCGGGTGATGGGCGGTTTCCCCACCGCCTCCTGCTTCTCCAGCGGCGTGCCGAAGATGTGTTCCACATTGGCCATGTCCATGCCGCGTACCGGCAGCTGCGGCGTGGCGCCGGACATGGCTGGCACGGGGGCCGCAGCCGGGGCAGCGGCGGATTCAGGGGCGGCCGACGCAGGCGCACTGGCCGCAGGAGCCGGAGCGCTTGCCGCAGCGGGCGCCGCCGCCGTGGCCGGGATGGCGGCCGCTACAGCCTGAGACGCGGGCGTACTGACGGCCGCGGGAGCGGCGACGCTGGCCGCCGCGGTGGAGGCGGCCGGGGTCGCAGCAGCGATGGCACTGGTTTGAACCGCTGAGCTCGCGGCCGGGGCCGGGTGTTTCTTCTTCACATACTTGCGGACCTTGTGAGTCACCGCCGTGGCGGCCGGGGCTGAAGGGGTCGCCGGCGGCGGAGTCACCTCGGTGGGCGCCGCCGTGGTCGGCGCCGGAGCAGAGACAGGTGCCGCGTCCGCGCCCCAGGCGACGGACAAGGCGCATCCTAGGGTGATGGCCAAGAGGGAATGCAGGGCGGCGCGGACCATGGAAAGCTCTCCTTCAGGAGTTGTCTTAACTATATCATCTGTAATAGGGATAAAAACCCATCTATAGCATTGACTTAGCGAGATTTCTTTACATAAAGGCTTATGCTCTGGCATGCGCTTCGAACCGCCCCTGCGTCCGGCCCGCCTGATACGCCGCTATAAGCGCTTCCTGGCGGATGTGGAGTTGCCCGACGGCCGCCGCACCACGGTCCACTGTCCCAACACCGGGGCCATGCTGGGCTGCGCGGAGCCGGGGATGGCGGTGTATCTCAGCCGAGCCGCGAACCCGGATCGCAAGTACCCCCTGACCTGGGAGCTGGTGGAAGCTTTGCCTCGAGTCTGGGTGGGGATCCATACGGGCCGCACCAATGCCCTGGTGCGGGAGGCGCTTCTCGATGGCGCGCTACAGGAACTGGCCGGCTACCGGGCTATCCAGGCAGAGGCGAAGCTCCATAAAGGTTTCCGGGTGGATTTCATGTTGCGGGGCCACGGCAACCGGCCCGATTGCTGCCTGGAGGTGAAGAACGTCACGGCGGCGGTCACCGACGGGGTGGCCTTGTTCCCGGACGCGGTGAGCGAACGGGCGAGTCGGCACCTCAGGGAACTCATGGAGCAGGCGGCGGCCGGGGAGCGGGCCGTGCTCTGCTTCTGCGTGCAGCGGGACGACGTGAACGAGGTGCGGCCCGCGGACGAGATCGATCCCGTCTACGGTGCGACCTTGCGTGAGGCGCTGGCGGCGGGCGTGGAGGTGCTGGCCTATGCGGCGCGAGTATCGCCGGAAGAAGTGCGGATCCACCGGCGCGTGCCCGTGGTCGCTCCCTGAACACCCCTTATAATGCGCCACTATGTTTAGACCCTTCCCCCTGTACGTCGGCCTGCGCTACTTCCGCGCCAAGCGCCGCAACCAGTTCATCTCGTTCATCTCCGGCATGTCGCTGGTGTCCATCGCCATCGGGGTGATGGCGCTCATCACCGTGCTCTCGGTGATGAACGGCTTCCAGAACGAGTTACGCAACCGCATCCTGGGCATGACCGCCGATGCCACGGTCTCCGGTTTCGACAATCGCTTGCACGACTGGCCGGCGGTGCGCGAGAAGGTATTGAAACAAGCACATGTGACCGGCGCCGCTCCCTATGTGGAGGACCAGGCGATGCTGGCCAACGGTTCCAACATGAGCGGCACGGTGGTGCGGGGCGTGATACCGGATCTGGAGGGAACGGTCTCGGAGGTTGGTCAGCGCATGGTCGCCGGCAGCCTCGCAAGCCTGACCCCCGGCAGCTACGGCATCGTGTTGGGCAAGGACCTGGCCTTCTCCCTGGGGGTGGCCCCGGGCGATAAGGTGATCCTGATGATCTCCCAGGGCAACGTCACACCCGCCGGACTCATCCCGCGCTTCCGCCGCTTCACGGTCACGGGCATCTTCGACGCCGGCATGTACGAGTACGATCGGGGGCTCGCGCTCATCAACATCAAGGATGCGGAGGCGCTCTACGGCCTGGACGACGCCGTCAGCGGCGTGCGCCTGAAACTCGACGACAAGTTCATCGCCCCGACGGTGGCGCGCCGGCTGGTGGACGACTTCGGCGGTGCTTATTACGTCAGCGATTGGACCCAGGACCACGTGAACTTCTTCAAGGCCATCGCCATGGAGAAGACCGTCATGTTCGTGATCCTGTCGCTCATCGAGCTGGTGGCGGCCATCAGCATCGCCATCACCCTGGTGATGGCGGTGACGGACAAGCAGGCGGACATTGCCATCCTGCGCACCCTCGGTGCCGCGCCGCGTTCCATCATGGGCATCTTCATCGTGCAGGGCACCATCATCGGCTTCCTGGGCACGGTGACGGGGCTGGTGCTGGGCGTGGTGTTGGCCCGCAATCTGAACGACATCATGCATTTCCTGCAGCGGGTCTTCCACACCGAGTTCCTGCCTTCCAGTGTCTATTACATCAGCGATCTGCCGGCGGACATCTACATGAGCGACGTGCTCAAGATCACCATCGCGAGCTTCCTCCTGACTGTGCTCTCCACTCTCTATCCTGCGTGGCGCGCGGCCCGTACCCAGCCGGCAGAGGCGCTGCGTTATGAATAACACTCCCCGCGCGGCGGCTGAGGGGGGCGCGACGATGCGTTCGGCCGAGACTACGGTGACGCGCGAGTCGCGGTCGATCCTGCGCTGCGAAGGGTTGGTGAAGCACTTCGCGGAGAACGAGTACAAGGTGGAGGTGTTGAACGGCGTGGACATGTCCGTCGCCGCCGGCGAATGCGTGGCGGTGGTGGGCAGCTCCGGCTCCGGTAAGAGCACGCTGTTGCACCTCTTGGGCGGGCTCGACACGCCCACTGCCGGTGAAGTCTATGTGGGCGGCGCGGCCATCAGCGCCATGAGCGACGCGGAGCGCGGCCAGGTGCGCAACCGTTCCATCGGTTTCGTCTATCAGTTCCATCACCTGCTGCCGGAGTTCACGGCGGTGGAGAACGTGGCCATGCCTTTGCTGGTGGGCGGCGTGGACCCCGGCGAGGCCGAGGGGCGGGCGGTGGAACTGCTGAAGCGCGTGGGATTGGGTCAGCGGCTGACGCACCGGCCGGCGAAGCTGTCCGGCGGCGAGCGCCAGCGGGCGGCGGTGGCCCGGGCGCTGGTGCACCGTCCCGCGCTGGTGCTGGCGGATGAGCCCACCGGCAACCTGGACAGCCACACGGGTGAACAGGTCTACGAACTGATGCTGGAATTGAACCGGGAACTCGACACGAGCCTGGTGCTCGTGACCCATGATCTCAAGCTTGCCGGTCGCATGCAGCGCATCCTGCACCTCGTGGACGGACGTCTCCGGGAATCCAGCCCTACTGATCCCGCTCCCGGCGTTCCGCCTGCCTTAGCTTCCAGCGTCCTGTGATGGACAGGCGCCAGGCCATATCCAGGGCGGCGTAGGCGATTAGCGCGAACAGGAGGCCTTCCACCACGCAGCCCACCCACAGCGGCACCCAGATGTGGCGGAACTCCGTGATCAGCCATTCCACGGTCATCTGATCCGGGAGGTGCCGCGGCCTTGTATGCAGCAGCCAGGTACCGAGCTTATAGCCGAAGAAGTAGATCGGCCCTATGGTAAGCGGATTGTTTATCCAGACCCCGGCGATGGCCACCGGCAGGTTGATGCGCCAGTAAATCGCCCCAAATATCGCCAATAAGCTGTGCCCGGGTATCGGCATGCAGCAGGTGAAGGCGGCCAGAGCCAGGGCGCGGCTCGTGCCGCGCCTGCTGATGTGCCAGAGGGCGGGGTCATGCAGCAAGAGGTCGAAAGGCCTCATGTACCACTTGCCATGCAGCTTGGCATGGATGGCTTCCCGATCGGGCAGGAACTTGCTCAGGAACTTGCGGGCCATCGTTCCGTGACTCCACGGGCTGCCGACGAGAATGACCGGCTAATCATGAAGATATTTCAGGGTGAGCAGATAGTTATTAATTAATGATGAACTATATATAAATCGCGCCCGGGGTCCCAAGGGAGCGGGGCGGGCCATTATCCACTTTTCGGGAGGTAAAACGGAACCATGTGGAAGGCGGCGGCTGCAATGCTGGCCGGGACTCTCATGCTCCTGGCCTTGCCCGAGCTGCCTCCCGGCGGCGAGGTCGCTGCCCTGTGCGCACCTTTCATCTTGCTCTGCCTGCCGCGTCACCGCTTGCATTGGCTGCTGTTCCTGCCGCTCGGCTTCGCCTGGTGTTGGTATCTCTCCTATTCCCATCTCGCGTCACGCCTCGATCCCGCCTTGGAAGGGCGTGAACTCACGGCGGTGGGTTGGGTGCATTCAATCCCTGAAGTCCGGGGACGGCTCCAGGAGCTGGAGTTCCGAGTCGAATCCCTGGACGGCCGTGCGCCCGGTGCGGGCGTGCCCGGGCTCCTGCGCTTGAGCGTGGATCCCGCCCTGGCGAGGCCGGGAGCGGGGGAACATTGGCGCTTCAGGGTACGCCTGCGCCGTCCGCGCGGGTTCATGGACCCCGGTTCCTTCGATTACGAAGGGTGGCTGTTTCGCCACGGCATCGGTGCCACGGGCTACGTGGCCCATGACGCGGCGCGGGTGAGGCAGGAGACGCGCTACCCGCTGCTGCGCGCTCGGGCAGCTCTCGCCGACGACATCCGGCACCAGCTCGGTGCCGATGAATTCAGGGGCATGGTGGCGGCGCTCGCCACCGGCGATCAGGGCGAGATACAGGAGAGCCAGTGGCAGGTACTGCAAGCCACGAACACGGTGCACCTCATGGCCATCGCGGGCCTGCACATCGGCGTGCTGGCGGGTCTGTTGTTCCTGTTGGTGCGCTACGCCTGGCGGCGCAATGCCTGGCTCTGCCTGCGCTGTCCAGCCACGGTTGCCGCTGCCGTCGCCGCGTTCCTGGCCGGCCTGCTGTACGCCGCCATGGCGGGATTTCCGCTCCCGACGCAGCGGGCCCTCATCATGTTGGCGGCGTTCACTCTGGGCACGGTGCTGCGCCGCCATTTGCGCAGCGGCGACACCTTGGCGCTCGCCATGCTGGGCGTGCTGGTACTGGATCCCTTGTCCGCCGGTGAGGCGAGCTTCTGGCTCTCTTTCGGCGCCGTGGCCTCCATCCTGTTCGTGTTCGGCAACAGGGTCGGCGCGCCCAAGAGTCGGCTCATGGATATCTTGCGGACCCAATGGGCAGTGGGCATCGGTCTTCTGCCGCTGCTGGTGTTCTTCTTCCAGCACGCCGGCCTCACGGCGCCGTTCGCGAACCTGGTGGTAGTGCCGGTGTTCAGCCTGCTGGTGGTGCCGCTGGTTTTGTTGGGTTGTTTTTGCCTGCCTTGGGCATCCGGCTTGGGAGCCATGTTGCTCAAAGCGGCCGCTGCGGTGATCGGCTTCACCTGGCCGTTGCTGGAGCGGCTCAGCGGCTTGCCGGCGACCATGCTGCCCGCGCCGTCCCCGGGTTGGGTGCTGCTGTTGTTGTCCATGACGGGGGCAGCCTGGTTGCTCATGCCACGTGGCATGCCGGGCCGCGTCGCGGCAGCGGCACTCCTGCTGCCCTTGTTCGTGACTCCGCATTCGGGTATCCCCGTGGGCGGCTTCGACCTCACGATGCTGGACGTGGGGCAGGGGCTTTCGGCGGTGGTGCGTACCGCCGGCCATACCATGGTCTATGACACCGGTCCTGCGTTCCTTTCCGGTTCCGACACCGGCGGCGAAGTAGTGATCCCCTATCTCGTCTCTCAGGGGATCGCCGCACCGGACCTCACGGTGGTGAGCCACGGAGACAGCGATCACGCCGGCGGACTCGCTTCGTTGCGTGCGGCCTATCCGCACATGCCGGTGCTCTCGGGCGCCGAAGGGCGGTTTCCGGACGTGGGCACCTGCCTGCGCGGTGAACGATGGCAATGGGACGGCGTGAATTTCGAGGTGCTCTATCCCGACGCTGCCGCGCCCGCTGGTGGCAACGACGCCTCCTGCGTGATCAAGGTGAGCGGCGCGGGCGGCAGTGCGCTGCTCACGGGCGACATCATGCGCAAGTCCGAGCGGCGGCTGCTGGAGCTGGACGCGCCCGCCCTCAAGACCGATCTGCTGGTGGCGCCGCACCACGGCAGCAATTCCTCCTCGACGCCGGCCTTCGTGGCCGCCACCGCGCCCGCGGAGGTGCTGTTCCCGGTGGGCTATCGCAACCGCTGGGGTTTCCCCAAACCCGAGGTGGTGGCGCGTTATTCGGCCGCCGGTGCGGTGCTCGCGGACAGTGCCAGCGACGGTGCGGTGCGCGTGGCTTTCCGCCCTGGTACGCGCCCCGCGCTGGTGATGCGCTGGCGCCCGGATGCTGCCCGGTTCTGGACCGCGCGCTGAGCCTCACCGGCGTGCGTTCTTAGCCGCTATGCGTCCGGCTCCGCGGCAAAGTCCAGGGCATGCATGCCTGCATACCCGCCGGTCGCGGTGCGACCGGCCCGCCAAAATCCAGTATCATGCCTCCAGTCTTGTATAGGCGGGAGCTGCATGTTCGAGATCATAAAGGCCGGCGGCTGGGTGATGGCTCCGCTCATCCTCTGCTCCACCATCGTGGTGGCCATCGTCGCCGAACGCCTCTGGACGCTGCAGACCAAGCGGGTGGCCCCCGAGCATCTGGCAGCCCAGGTCTGGCACTGGATACGCAACGGCGAGTTCGACGAGGAGCGCATGCAGGCCTTGCGCACCGGCTCACCCCTGGGAAGGCTGCTCGCCATCGCGCTGCTGCACCGTAACTCGCCGCGCGACGTGCTGAACGACGCCATAGGCGACGCGGGCCGGCACATCGTCCACGAGCTCGACCGCTACCTGATCACCCTCGGCACCATCGCCACCATCTCGCCGCTCCTGGGCCTGCTCGGTACGGTGCTCGGCATCATGCGGGTGTTCGCCTCCATCGCCCAGGTGGGGCTCGGCAACCCCGCGGCGCTGGCGGGAGGCATCTCCGAGGCGCTCATCACCACCGTGGTGGGGCTCGCGGTCGCCATCCCGGCCTACGCGGCGCACCGCTACCTGCGCGGGCGGGTGGAGGACCTGGTGGTGAGCATGGAGCGCGAGACCATGCGCCTCATGAATGCACTGCAGGGCAAGCAGGCGCCGGCGGAATGGCAGCGCAGGGGCGACCGTGAAGCTGCGTGACCGCGCCAAGTGGGAGGATCCGGAACTCAACCTCATCTCCCTGGTGGACGTGGTGTTGATGCTGCTGGTGTTCTTCGTGATGACCACCCACTTCGTGGAGAGTCCCGGTCTCGCGGTGGAGCTCCCCAGCGCCGGCGCGCCGCCGACCTACACCAAACCCGACGGCATCGAGGTGACGGTGGACGCGGAAGGCCATTACTACGTGAACCAGAAGCCGGTGGCGGATACCAGCCCCGCGACCCTGCGGGAGGCGCTGCAGGCCGCGGCCGGGGAGCGCCGCGACATGCCCATCGTGCTACGCGCCGATGCGCGCTCCACCCACCAGTCGGTGGTGACGGTGATGGACGTGGCGGGGGCGCTCGGCTTCGCCCAACTGCAGATACTGACCACCCAGCCTCGGACGAACCCATAACCCATGGTCCAGACGTCGAAAGCCACCAGCGCCATGGACATCTACCGGCGCCTGCTCACGTATGCGCTGCCGCATTGGCCGCGCTATGCGCTCGCGATCCTGGGCATGGCCATCTACGCGCTGACCCAGTCGGCCTTCACCTTGCTGATGAAGCCGCTGCTGGACAAGGGCATACTGCTGCACGACCTCACCAGCATGAAGGCCATTCCGCTGGAAGTGATCAGCCTGTTCCTGATGCGCGGCGTCGCCGATTTCCTGGCCGCCTATAACATCGCCTGGGTGGGCCGCAGCATCATCAAGCGCATCCGCGGCGAGACCTTCGCCCAGCTGCTCCAGCTGCCCTCCGGG
>DASUBN010000228.1:0-4801 GCA_035763245.1 Gammaproteobacteria bacterium
AAACGCAGTTGCCCGCCCTGGTAGTCGCCGGTGTTGAGGTTCAAGGTCATGGCGAAGCGTCGGTGCTGCGTGTCGCGGGATTCGTTGTCCCGGTGCGGCCGGAAATAGCCCGCGCCCGCGTCGTAGCGGATCACCTTGAAGACCTCGTGCTGGGTCACCTGGAAGTTGAAGCAGCGCTGGATCTCCGGCAGCACCCGGCGTACCAGCGCGTCCTTCACCCGCTCGAGCCACGGCCCGTCGCTGAGATAGATGTCGCGGCGCATCTTCACCGAGGGGTCCGGCTTCCAGTTGGCGGTGTCGCCCTGCACGTAGGCCACGCCCGAGGGCGTGCCGCCCGTCTCCTCGAAGTGCGCGATCAACCCGGTGCAGAATTCCGCATCCAACACCCGCGGGATGAAGAGCACCGGTGCCTGCTGGGTGGAAACATGCGCCGCGCGCTTGGGCCGGGCGGCATAGAGCCCGGCCACCTGTCCCATGAATGTCTTGAGGTCGGCGCCGGCCGCCAGCCGGTCCGTGATGCGCAGGTTGTCGTCCAGCACGAAGGCCGTCACGGCCGCAGGCCCCCCCAATAGGTGCTGGGTCAGGGCACCGTCGTCCGTTATCACCGGGAACCCGGGGTTAAGTTCCTGGGTCAGAGCCGCGCATTCGGCGGGGCTGCCCAAGACCAGCGCTACTCGCGTCACCTCGTCCCAGGCGATACCGGGGCCCGCGAGCGCCGTCAGGGCAGGGCGGGCTCCCGCCGCCCGGCCCAGCACGAAGAGCGCCATGGGCTGGCCGAGATGGAGGTCGTAGAAATTGATCGGCTTGCCGGCGGGATCCGGCCGCGCGAAATCCGGTATGCGGTCACCCGGCATCAGACCCGCCATGCGCTCCTGCTCCGTCATAGGCCCGTCGAAGAGGTCGATACTTTAGCACCCGTGCACGGTCCAAGGCCCATGCCGCGGCTTTGGGGTAAGATTCCTCGCCATACGGGGTCTTCCGCCTGCATCGCTTCATCCCATGAACGTCGTCCCTGAAAACCAGGCCGCTCCCGCCGTGCTCATGATCCGGCCGGCCAACTTCGGCGCCAACGCCGAGACCGCGGCTTCCAACGCCTTCCAGAAGAGCGAAGCGGCGGGTCCCGAAGTGCAGGCCCGCGCCGCGGCCGAGTTCGACGCCCTGGCTGCCGCACTCATCGCCGCCGGCGTCCAGGTGGAAGTGTTCGAGGACCGTCCCGAGCCCGTCACCCCCGACGCCGTGTTCCCCAACAACTGGGTGAGCTTCCATGCCGATGGCAGCGCCTGGCTCTATCCCTTGCTGGCCCAGAACCGCCGCTGGGAGCGGCGCGGCGACATCCTCGAAGCCTTGAAGACCGAGCGCGGCTACAGGCTCGGAGAAGTGCGCGACCTCTCCCACGCCGAGCTCGACGGCCGCTATCTCGAAGGCACCGGCAGCTTGGTGCTGGACCGGGTCAACCGCATCGCCTACGCCGGCCTCTCGCCGCGCACCGACCGGCGCATGCTGGAAGAGTGGGCGGAGCGTACGGGCTACGAACCGCTGGCCTTCCATGCCCGCGATACCAAGGGCCGCCCCATCTATCACACCAACGTCATGCTCTGCATCGGCGCCAAGTTCGCGGTGGCCTGTCTCGACAGCATCGCCGACGCCGCCCAGCGCGGGCGGGTGGAGCAGCGCCTCGCCGGCACCGGCCACGAGGTCATCCCCATCAGCCCCTACCAGATGGAATCCTTCGCCGGCAACATGCTGGAGCTCACGGGGCGCGGTGGCCGCAGCGTGCTCGCCATGTCCTCCCGGGCCGAACGCGCCTTGAACCCCGGCCAGCGGGCCGCCCTCGAGAAGCACGCGCGCATCGTCGCCGTGCCCATCGACACCATCGAGGATTGCTCCGGGGGCAGCGTGCGCTGTATGCTCGCTGAGATCCACCTCCCGAGGGTTTAGACTGCCCTCAAAGTTACTGCGCTCGGCAGGGCGTCGTTGCGCTTCGGACTCGCAGTCGGTCACGTACATTAGGAGTACGCTCCCTCCTGCTCGCCTCGCGCGCCTAGCCCCGCCTTCGCTCGCGACGCTTTGAGGTTCTTTTCACCATTCGCTAGAGTTCAAAATGATGACCGGCAAATCCCTGCAAGAGACCTACGCTCCCCACAACGCCTGCTTCGGCTGCGGCCCCGCCAACCCCAAGGGCCTGCACGTGCGCAGCTTCGTGCAGGGCGAGGAAGTGGTGGCCGAGTGGCGCGCCGAGAAGCACCACGAGGCCTTCCCCGGCGTCCTCAACGGCGGCATCATCGGCTCGCTGCTCGACTGCCACTGCAACTGGACCGCCGCCTGGCACCTCATGCGCAAGTCCGGCGCCGCCACGCCCCCCTGCACCGTCACCGCCGACTACGCCATCGTCCTGAAGCGGCCCACCCCCACCGACGGCCCCATCACCTTGAAGGCGCGGATCGTCTCCTCCACCGAGGACCGGGCCACCGTGGAAGGGGAGCTCTGGGCCGGCGGCAAGCTCTGCGACACCTGCAAAGGGACGTTTGTCGCTGTAAAAGAAGGGCATCCGGCGTATCACAGGTGGTGACGCCTAAGCCTCCCCGCATCACTGGTAATATCTAGGCGGGGTAGACGGGGAGGGGTCCCATGTCAAAGCCGATGGGGTTCAAGGGTCGACCGGTCCTGTTGGCGCTGTTCGTGGCGCTGATACTCGTGGACTTCTTCCTCCTGGGCGGCCTCACCCCGCTCGAGCATCCGCTGCAGGATTTCCTCGTGCGCTTCCATTCCGCCACCCGCGCGCCGGATCCCGGCGTCGTCGTGGTGGACGTGGACGACCCGAGCCTGCTCGCCGCCCAGAGAGACCAGGGCATCAGCTGGCCCTGGCCCCGCTCCATGTACGCGGACCTGCTCAACGGCCTCATGAAGCAAGGCCCCAAGGCCGTGGTCTTCGACATCTACATGGTGGACCCGGATACGCTTCGCCCCGAGAACGACCGCTACCTCATCGAGACCGCCGCGCCCGACGACAAGGTCTACTTCCCCATGGTGCGCCTCGAGGGAGCCGACGACAGCAAGGCCGCCGCCGAACTCAAGGACTATCCGCCCCAGTTCGGCTTCACCGCCGGCCCGAACGCGGACCCGGACGCCCGCGCCGCCATGCTCTTCCCCCTGCCCGAACTCGCCATCACCGGTCGCGTCGGCATCGTGAACTTCCTGCAGGACGCCGACAAGGTCGGCCGCCGCTACTACGTCTACTACGACGCCTACGGCTGGCACCTGCCCTCGCTCCCCACCAAGGTCGCCGAGGGCCTGGGTTACAAGGTGCCCGAGGGCGATTCCTTCGTCCTCAACTGGCGCGGCAAGGCCGGCGGCGTCCCCCACGTCTCCTTCTACGACGTCTACAAGGACATGCAGCGTCGCGTATCGCAGCGCCCGGCGGACGAGTTCAAGGACAAGATCGTGGTGATCGGCAGCAACGCCGCGGGCCTGGGCGACGCCCATCCGACGCCCCTGGCCGCGTCCTATTCCGGCGTGGACGTGCTCGCCACCGCGCTCTCCAACATCAAGGAAGGCGACTGGCTGCGCCGCAGTCCCGCCTGGGTCGGTGCCTTGCTCTCCCTCGTGCTCGTGCTGGGTCTCGCCGCGCTCTTCGGCCGGGGGCAGGGCCCCTTCCGCACCGGCCTCGTGCTCGCCGTCGTGAGCGCCATGGTCGTCGGCGGCGGCTACCTGCTGCTCCAGGCCCGCTGGCTCGTGCCCGCGACGCAGCCGCTCGGCTTCGCCTGGCTTTTCTTCTTCAGCATGGCGCTCGCCGAATACCTGCGCGAGCGTCGCGAGCGCCTGCACGCCATCGGCATGTTCGGCCGCTTCCTGGACCCGCGCGTGGTGGCCGACCTCGTCAAGAACCAGCGCAATCTCCTGGAAGAGGGCGCCAAGAGCCGCGAGGTCACGGTGCTGTTCTCCGACATCCGCGGCTTCACCACCCTCTCCGAGACCCGCAGCCCCGAGCAGGTGGTCTCCCTCCTCAACCGCTATTTCACCCGCCAGGTGGAAGTGGTGTTCCGCCACGGCGGCACCGTCGACAAGTTCATCGGCGACGCCATCATGGCCTTCTGGGGCGCGCCGCTGGCGGACGAGGACCAGGCCAAGCACGCCGTGGCCGCGGCCCTCGAGATGAGCCGGGTGCTGCTGGATTTCCGCAAGGACCTCGGCGACCTCTCCGAGACCTTCGACATCGGCATCGGCATCCACACCGGGCAGGCGGTGGTCGGCTTCATGGGCTCCGAGAACAAGCTCGACTACACCGCCATCGGCGACACCGTGAACCTGGCTTCCCGCATCGAAGGCCAGACCAAGGGCGTGGCCCGGGTGCTGGTCTCCGCCGCCACCCGCGAGCGCTGCGGGGATGCCTTTGACTTCGTGGAGCGGGGTACTTATAAAGTGAAGGGCCGGGAACAGCCGGTGGTGCTCTACGAGCCCATGGAGAAGAGGACATGACGCGTTGGTTGGGTCTCACGGCTTTGCTCCTGGCGCTGGGCGCCGTGCACGCCGCATCCAGCTCCACCGCCCAGACCGTGGTGGCCGGCAACCTGGTCTCCGGGCCCCATTCCGACGCCAGCGTGGTCACCGCGGTGCCGAACGGCGCCCCCGTGACCGTGATCGAGCGCCAGGGCGGCTGGTACCACGTGCGCACCGAAGCCGGCCAGGACGGTTGGTTGCCCATGACCAGCATCCGCTACAGCGCCACCTCTAGCGGCACCGCGGCACAGGGCACCGATTGGGCCAGCCTGTTCAACAGCGGCCGCAGCGGGTCCGGCGGCGG
>DASUBN010000229.1:0-3475 GCA_035763245.1 Gammaproteobacteria bacterium
GAACACCGCCAGGATGCCGATGGGCGCCGAAGCGATGCCCGCCTCCGTGGCCGTGTAGCCCATCTCGGTCTGCAACCACAGCGGAAACACCACCACGTTGGCGAAATAGGTGAGGTAACCCAGGGTGATGGCGAGCGTGCCTACGGTCATGTTGCGTTGGCGGAACAAGGTCAGGTCTACGATGGGATGCTGCTCGGTGAGCTCCCAGGCCACGAAGAAAGCCAGGAACACCGCCGAGATCACCGCCAATACCTGGATGGTGGTGGAACTGAACCAGTCGAGTTCGTTGCCCTTGTCGAGCAGGATCTGCAGCGCCGCCACGCCGATGGCGAGCAGCCCGAGACCTATCCGGTCGATGGGACGACGCTCGGTCTCTGTCTCGCGGCCGCGCAGGAGACGCCAGGTGATCCACACCGAGGCGATGCCGATGGGCACGTTGATATAGAACACCCAGGGCCAGCTGTAATTGTCGGTGATCCAGCCGCCCAAGAGCGGCCCCAGTACCGGGGCCACCACCGCCGTCATACTCCAGATAGAGAGCGCGGTGCCGTGCTTCTCCGGCGGATAGTTGTGCATGAGCAGACTCTGGGAAAGCGGGATCATGGGGCCGGCCGCGGCGCCCTGCAGCACTCGAAGCAACACCAGGCTCCCCAGGTTCGGCGCCAGGCCGCAGGCGAGGGACAGGAGCGCGAACAGGCCCGTGGTCCAGAGGAACAGCTTCACCTCGCCGAAGCGCCGCGCCATCCAACCCGAGAGCGGCAGGGAGATGGCGAGGCTCACGGTGAACGAGGTGATCACCCAGGTGCCCTGGTTGGGGCTGATGGCGAGGTCCCCGGCGATGGTGGGAATGGCCACATTGGCGATGGAGGTGTCGAGGATGTTCATGAACACCGCGAGCGACACCCCCACCGTCAGCAGGATGAGGTTGAACCCCGTGATGGGGGCCTGGTTACCGGTCACGGCGGCCGTCCGGCTTGCTGGTGACGGCCACGAGCGGCGCGCCACCCACGGCGTTCTCGCGAATGATCCTGGCGATGAGATCGTCGGCGCCCGCGAGACGCTGGTCGTAGACCGGCGTCACATAGCTGGGATCGTCAGCCAGGGCCGTGGCCGGGCGGTCATCCGCCGGGGTGCGCGTGTCCACGTCCGCGGTCATGGACAGGCCAATGCGCAGCGGGTGGCGTTCGATGTCTGCGGCCGCAATGCGCACTCGCACCGGCACGCGCTGCACCACCTTGATCCAGTTGCCGGTGGCGTTCTGGGCCGGCAACAGCGCGAAGGCGCTGCCGGTGCCGGCGTCGACGCCAACCACGGTGCCGTGGAAGGTCACACCGCTGCCGTAGAGATCGGAGTGCAGATCCACAAGTTCACCCGGATGGATACGATCGAGTTGGGACTCCTTGAAGTTGGCATCCACCCAGATCTGGTTCATCGGCACCACCACCATGAGTGGGCTGTTGGCGTCCACGTGCTGCCCGATCTGCACGCTGCGCTTGGCCACGTAACCTGCCACCGGCGCCACCACGGTCATGCGCTGCAGATTGAGATAGGCGGCGCGTACCGCTGCGGCGGCGAGCTTCACGTCCGGATGGTCCATGAGGTCGGTATTGGCGAGCTGGGCGCGCACAGCGGCGAGCGACTGCTGCGCCTCCACCACGTTGTGCTCGTCGATGGTCACCGAAGTGGCACTGTGCTCCAGCGCGCTGGTGGAGAAATAGCCGCGCTTGTTCAGGTTCGCATGGCGCGCATAGTCCGAACGGGCCAAGGCCAGGGCCGCCTGCTCGGAAGCGGCCTTGGCGCCGAGCTGCTTCTCGGTGGCATAGAGCTGCTCCACGTGGCGCACGGTGGAAGCGAGTTTCGCCTCCGCCTCCTGCAGCGCCACCTTGGCGTCAGAGTCGTCCAGGCGCACCAGCACCTGACCCTGGCGCACCGGGCTCGTCTCGTCAGCCAGAATCGCGGTCACCGTGCCCTGGGCTTCCGCCATGACCGGCACGGCGTTACCCGCCACGTAAGCATCGTCGGTGCTTTGATGGAAACGGCCGGCCAGGGCCCAATAGATCCCATAGGCCAAGGCCGCAGCGGTGAAAAGCCCGGCGAGACCCAGGAGCGCACGGCGGCGCATCTCATTGCGGGGGGCGGTGATATTCGTGTTCTGCTGCGTCTCGTTAGCCATGGCCGTCTCCTACAATGTTTCAATTAGTTGACCGTTTGGTCAACTTATGGTCAAAAAAAACCTGTGTTTCCCTTAGGCGACCCGCGATTCCGAAGCGACGGGTTGTGCCACCCCGAGCAATCGCAAAGTCTGCTCATAGAGCCCTACGAGCGGCTCCGGGCTGTTCTGGATACGGGCCCGCGCCATGGCGCCCTCGAACAGCGAATACACAGCCTGTACCGCCGCTTCCACGTCCGTCACGCCAATCAGGCCCGCGTCCGCGGCGTCGCGGATGGCGCTCTCGAAGTAACGCCGTTTGCGCTGCAGCACATGCTGCGTGGTCTGCCACACCTCCGGGTCCACGCTGTCGCGGCCCATGGCGACGCTGAACCCTAGGCAACCGAGCACCTGCTCCCCGGCCTTCTGCCGCTGCACCTGGATCTCATGCAAGGCCGCGTAATACAGCTTAAGACGTTCCAGCGGCGGATTCGTGACGGAGAAAGCCTTGTCCAGGACCGGGCGGCTCTTGGTCTGCCACCAGTCCTCGATGGCCGCCTTGCTCAAGGCCGCCTTGGATTCGAAATAGTGGTAGAAGCTGCCCTTCTTCACGCCCGCGTGATCACAGATGGCGTCCACGGTGACCGCGTTGTACCCGAGTTTCCAGGTTAACGTGTTGGCCGCTTCCAGCAATCTTTCGCGTGCGTCGCTGACTCTTCCCATGGCTTCCACCTCAACGATGGGCAAAAGTATAGTTGACCGTTTAGTCAAATTCAAGGAAAAATGAACCCTTGAAAATCATAGCCTTAGAAACCCCTTTGGTCAGATGCCTGGATCGGCGGGCAGGTGTTCGTAGAGATTGCTGTCGCCTCCATGCCCCTCCAGGTGCAGGCGCTCCACGAAGCGGAAACCGAGCTTCTGCAGTAGGCGGATGGAGCTCTCGTTCGCGGGATCGGTGATGGCGAGGATGCGCTCCAGGCCGAAATCACGGCGGCCATGCCCAAGGGTAGCCAGGGCAGCTTCATAGGCAAAGCCTCGGCCGCGATGCCGCGCCAGGAAGGCGAAGCCGATGTCGGCATCCGGCAGGCTGTCGCGCTTCAGCAGTCCGCACATCCCGAGGGGAGTGGCATCGGATTTCGAAGAGACCTTGTAAAGGCCAAAACCATGCCGGGCGTACATCCCCACCCTCACCTTCTCTATATAGGTGCGGGCGCCGTCTAGGTCATGCACGCCCCGGTCACCGATGAAGCGCAACCAGTCAGGTTCGTTCACGAGCTCCAGGATGAAGGGTGCGTCGTCCGGGCTCAGCCGGCTCAAGATGAGTCG
>DASUBN010000230.1:0-7780 GCA_035763245.1 Gammaproteobacteria bacterium
GCCAGGGCACGGGTTTCGTCGCGGCACTCAAAGACATCCCGGTCACCGTGACCGAGGCTTATGCCCATGGCGTCATCGAGAACTCCCTGTTCGACTCCGCCGGCCGTGCGGGCCTCTCCGACGCCACCACCATGGAGCTGATCCAGCTCTTCGCCTGGGACATCGACTTCGCCCACGACATCCAGAACGGAGACCGCTTCAGCGTCGTCTACCAGAAGCTGCAGCGCCTGGGCCAGCCGATCACCAACGGCCCGATCCTGGCGGCGGAGTTCGATTCTGGCGACAAGACCTACCGGGTGGTGCGCTATACCGATCCCGCGGGGCTGACCGGCTACTACACCCCGGATGGCCGCAGCATCAAGAAGACGCTGATGCGCGCGCCCGTCTCGTTCAGCCGCATCTCCTCGGGTTTCAGCCTGCACCGCAAGCACCCGATCCTGGGCTTCACGCGCGCCCACCAGGGTGTTGATTACGCCGCGCCTAGCGGCACCCCGATCATGGCCGCCGGCGACGGCCGCGTCGTGTTCGAAGGCTATAAGGGCGGCTACGGCAAGTGCATGGTCATCGACCACGGCGGCGGCTACAGCACCCTCTACGGCCACATGTCGCGCTTCAAGCCCGGTACCCATTCCGGCCTGCATGTGAAGCAGGGGCAGGTGATCGGCTACGTGGGCATGACCGGACTCGCCACCGGGCCGCACCTGCACTTCGAGGTACGCATCAACGGGGTGCCGCGCAACCCGCGCACCGTGAGACTGCCGGATACGGCACCCGTGCCGCGCCAGTACCTGGCCGACTTCGACAGCGCCTCGGCGAACGTCCTGGCGCAGCTCGCCGGCTCCGACGACACCCGCCTGGCCGCCACCGCCAAGACCGCGGACGGCACCCAGACCGCCGCT
Organism: Gammaproteobacteria bacterium; assembly: GCA_035763245.1. Classification (GTDB taxonomy): domain Bacteria; phylum Pseudomonadota; class Gammaproteobacteria; order Natronospirales; family REEB76; genus DASUBN01. Next base: position 900 of record DASUBN010000230.1, read on the forward strand.
CACTGATCTCCGCCGATGAGCGGCGCCTGCATCGGCCTCATCTCCGGCACCAGCGCCGACGGCATCGACGCCGTGCTCATGGAGTTCGGGCCGGCGCCGCGCATCACCGCCACCCACTTCTCTCCTTATCCTGAGCCCGTGCGCGAGCGCGTGCTCAAGCTTGCCTCGGGCCGCCACGCACAGGACCCGGTGGAGGAATTCGGCGGGCTGGACGTGGAACTGGCGGAACTCTTCGCCGCCGCGGCGCTCGCCTTGCTGGAGGAATCCGGCACCCAGGCCGCCGCGGTGCGTGCCATCGGCAGCCACGGCCAGACCGTGCGCCACCGCCCCCGCGCGCGCCATCCCTTCACGCTGCAGATCGCCGATCCCAACGTCATCGCCGCCCGCACCGGCATCACCGTGGTGGCGGACTTCCGCCGCCGCGACGTGGCGCTCGGCGGCCAGGGGGCGCCGCTCCTGCCTGCTTTCCACCGCGTGGCGTTCTCGCATCCTACGGAAGAACGGGTGGTGGCCAATATCGGCGGCATCGCCAACCTCACCCTGCTGGCGCCCGGGGCCGAGGTGCGCGGCTTCGATACCGGTCCAGGCAACGTGCTCATGGACCTCTGGAGCCGGGAGCATCTCGGCACCGCCTACGACAAGGACGGAGACTTCGCCGCGTCGGGCCGGGTGGACGCGGTGTTACTGGAGACCCTGCTCCGGGATCCCTACTTCGCCGCTGCACCGCCCAAGAGCACCGGACCCGAGCATTTCAACCAAACCTGGCTCAAGGCGGCGATCGGTTCACGGCAGCTTGAGACGAAAGACGTGGCCGCCACCCTGTGCGAGCTCACCGCCCGTTCCATCGCCGACACCGCACTCAAACACGCGAACCGGGTGCGCGCCCTCTACGTCTGCGGAGGGGGCGCCCACAACGTGCAGCTCATGACGCGTCTCGCCGCCTGTATGCCTGAAGCCTCGGTGCAGAGCACCGAGGCCCTCGGCATACATCCGGATTGGGTGGAAGCGGCGGGTTTCGCCTGGCTCGCCCACCAGACCCTGGAAGGAAAGCCAGGCAACCTGCCTTCGGTGACGGGGGCCGGAAAATCCACGGTACTAGGCGCCATCTATCCTTCCGGCAAATAAAAAGGCGCGTACAGCGCCTTTTATATCTGCGGATCGGTCAGGCTTTCAGACCGTGAACGAGGAGCCACAGCCGCAAGTCGTCGTGGCATTCGGATTCCGGATGACGAACTGCGCACCCTCGAGCCCCTCGCTGTAGTCGATCTCGGCGCCGGCCAGGTAAGGAAAGCTCATGGGGTCCACCAGCAGGGTGACCCCCTCGTTCTCGACCTGGGTGTCCCCTTCCTCCACCTTCTCGTCGAAAGTGAAGCCGTACTGGAAGCCGGAACAGCCGCCGCCGGTCACGAACACACGCAGCTTGAGGGCCTGGTTGCCCTCCTCCTCGATGAGCTGCCGCACCTTGCGGGCGGCGGCATCGGTGAACATCAACGGTGCGGCCTGTGCGTCCATGGATGCCATTATATCAGCCGCGCTTGCCGCCCTCGGAAGCCTCGCCGGCCGCGGCCTTACCCTTCTGGTGGCTCAGGGCCAGCACCGGCGCGGCCGGCTTATGCACCAGCTTGCCGTTCACCGCCGCGCCCACCGCGATCTCGACGAGGTTGTAATAGACGTCGCCGTTGACCCGGGCCGAGGGTCCGAGTTCCAGGCGCTTCTCGGCGTGCACGTCGCCCTCCACCAGACCGTTGATCATGATGTGCGGTACGCGCACCTCGCCGCGAATGATGCCGTTCTGGCTCAGGCTCAACACCGACTCGGTGCCTTCCTCGGTGCGCACGTTACCGTGGATCTCGCCGTCCACGTGCAGGCCACCGCTGAAAGTGAGATCGCCCTGGATGCGGCTGTTCCGCCCGATGAGGGTATCGATGCGGCCCTTGGGCTGTTTCTTGTCGTCGCTGAACATGTTTACAACCTCTCAAAATTGACGTCTTCGCAAAACATGGATGTATCGCACGCGGACCGAACGCATACGCGTTTCGCTCGGCGAAGTCTGCCCGTACAGGTGCGGGCAGTCGATCCAGAAACCCAGGGATGGGTTTTTCTGGTTATACCACGCAAGCGTCAGCAGTTATTAACTGCTGACGCTTGTCCAGTCGAAGTTCTGCTGCGTCGCGTCACGTCCGTTCTCATGCACCGTCACTTCGACCCTGCCCGGCATAAAACTCGCCGGCAGAAAAACGTCGCCTTCCAGGCTCTGGAAATACTGGAAGGCGAAACCGTAGGAAGGCTTCGTACCCGGCGCGATATCGCGCGCATCCAATATCACCGGTTTGCCGTCCGTGGAACCGTAGATCTTGATGTCCACGCTGCCCGAGATGCGGAACTCGCGGGTACGTACCTGTATCAGCACCAGGCGGTAGTGGTACAGCCGCGGCGCGCCGCCACCGGCGAACTTGAGGCTCTGCACCCGGACACCTTCTTCGCCCGCCGAAGGGGAGACGATGCCCCTGTAGAATGCCAACTCCTCCCGCTCATCGGTGAGCTTGCGCTGCAGGTCCTGCAGGCTCTGCTGCACCTGTTGACTGGAGCTCGAGTCCACCTCACGTTGGCGCTCCAGTACCGCGATCTGCTCCTTGAGCGCGGCGTTGTCCTCCTGGGCCTGATCGAGCACGTCCTGCAGCGCCCCCGCCGCCTGCCGGTCGAAGCCGGCGCGGTATTCGCCGAAGGCGTAAGCCCCGAACAGCGCTACCGCAGTGGCCACGGCGATACCGGTGGCGGCCAGCCAAGTGCGCACTGGGCGATGGTGTTTGACGACGAGTCTGGTCATGCAAGTTGGGGCCGGGGATGGGAACAGGGAGGGGGTACCGACCTTCGCGGGGACAATGTTACGCGGGCGGCGGGATGTACGCTACCCGATGCTAGAATCCCCCGGGTTTTCCGGCGGATTCCCGCCGCCCCCGGGGGCCCCGATGCTCTGGATCAAATGGCTGCACATCGTCTTCATGGTGACCTGGTTCGCGGGCCTGTTCTATCTGCCGCGGCTGTTCGTCTACCACGCGGACACGGCCGACCGCCCGGGCCACGAGCGTTTCGTGGTCATGGAGCGGCGCCTGTTCGCCATGATGAGTATCGGCGCCCTGGGCACCGTGGTGTTCGGCACTTGGCTCCTGTTCGGCTGGTTTCGGCCGGCGCCGCTGTGGTTGCAGGTGAAGGTCGGCCTCGTCGGGTTGCTCGTGCTCTACCACTTCGGCTGCTACAGGTTCATGCGCGGCTTCCGCGCCGGCCGCAACCACCGCAGCGCACGCTTCTACCGCTATTACAATGAACTGCCGGGGCTGTTCCTGCTCGGCATCGTACTCCTCGTGGTGGTGAAGCCCTTCTGACCACCTCAGCCGAGGCTGCGCATGCGCGCGCTGAATGTCTCGAAGCTCAAGGGGAACTTCTGCTCGTAGAACAGGGGGCCCGGGTGCGGCCGGAGCCTATGGTCCGGGCGCGGGCCGAGTTCCCGGTAGTGATAGCTCTTGCGCTGATGCAAGGCCCAGTCGATGGCCGGCCTGAGCGAGCGGAACACCTGCGCCTGGCTCGGGTAGGCGGCGATGAGCTCCGCGCATTCGAGCGCTTCCCCGGGTGTGAGTGGGCGCTGCAGGGTGGCGGCGCCGGCGCGCGGTATCAGCGTCATCGCGTAACATTGGTTTGGCGGCGCGCCGTGGGAGTTGTAGAGCGGGAACTCCCGCAGCCGGGCACCGCGCTGAGCACGGTCCGCATAGGCGAGCGCAATCGTGTGAGCGGCATCGTGGTCGTGGTGCCCGCCTTCCCAGGCCATGAGATAGATCCGGCTGAAGCGTCGCCCCGCGTAGTGGGCCGCGACAGCCCCCAGCGCCCGTCCCGCCTTCTCCGCCAGCTCGCCGTCGAAGATGCCCTGCTCCAGGCCGAGGTCGGCGATGCCCGCGCCAGCAACGCCGAGCCGGTTCAGCACCAGCCGGGATTCGGCGGCGCGCGCCGTGGCATCCGCGCCGTAGACGCTGCCGTGGGTGAGATAGCAGACATGCACGGCCGCTCCCGCCGCGCCGTCGTCCCGGATCAGGGGCGCCAGGAAGAACTCGTCGTCGTGGTGGGCGAGCAGGATGAGACTGTCTTGCATGGGGCCGGCCGGTTCGGGCTCAAGTAATAATGAGAATGATTGTCATTCTGTTTCGTTTCCGGTAAAATCTAAATGAGAATCAATCTCATTTGAAACCGCTGGAACCCCGCGTGCTGATCTTAGCCCCCCGCCTGCCCCTGTTCCTCGCCTCCGCCCTGCTGGCCGCGAGCGCCTTCGGCGCCGGCCCTAATGCTCCCGTGACCCTGGACATCAAGGACCGGGGCTTCGTGCCGCAGGAGCTGCCGCTGCCAGCGGGGGTGAAGGTCGAGCTCATCATCCGCAACCAGGATGACTTACCGGCGGAATTCGAGAGCTACGACCTCTCCCGCGAGATCGTGGTGCCGGCCCACGGCCAGGTGAAGGTCTATATAGGGCCGCTGGACCCGGGTCGCTACCGCTTCTTCAACGACTTCTACCAGTCCGCCGAGGGTTGGGTGGTGGTCGCCGCGGCCGGCAAATAGGGCCATGCTCGCCACCCTCGTCGTCGTGTTCCGTGAGGCCATCGAGGCCGCGCTCATCATCGCCATCGTGATGGGCGCGAGCCGCGGCATCCCCGGCCGCGGACGCTGGGTGGCGGCGGGCATCGCCCTCGGTGCGGCCGGCGCGGGGCTCGTGGCGTTGTTCGCCGACGCCCTGTCCAACGCCTTCTCGGGCAGCGGCCAGCCTCTGTTCGACGCCGCCATCCTGCTCGCTGCCGTCGGCATGCTCGCCTGGCACAACATCTGGATGAGCTCCCACGGGCGGGCCATGGCCGCGCAAGTGCGCGAGGTGGGCCAGGCGGTGCAGGGCGGCAACCGGCCGCTCACCGCGCTCATGGTGATCTGCCTCGTGGCCATCATGCGTGAGGGTTCGGAGGTAGTGCTGTTCCTGTGGGCCATCGCCACCGGCGGCGGCGGCGGTTGGGGCATGGTCGCGGGTGGTTTCGCGGGTTTGGCCTGCGGCGTGCTGCTCGGGGTGTTCATCTACCGCGGCCTGCTCAAGATCCCCATGCGGCATTTCTTCACGGTCACGGGCTGGCTGGTGCTCTTGATCGCCGCCGGCCTCGCCGCCCAGGCGGCCAGCTTCCTCAACCAGGCGGGCTGGCTACCCGCCCTCGGCAGCAACCTGTGGGACAGCTCGCGCCTGCTCGACCAGGGCAGCCTCGCGGGCCAGATGCTGCACGTGCTCGTGGGCTACACCGCGCGCCCCTCGGGCATCCAACTCCTGTTCTATGCCGTGACCCTGGTAGCGATCTTCGTCCCCATGCGACTCATGGCCCGCCGCCATCGCCACCATGGCCACAAACACAAGCATTGAACCACTCGGCACGACCTGCGACCCGGAAATCTGATTAAGGATGAACGCGTGAACCCGATCCGGTACAAGCTCCTCTCGCTCGCCCTGCTGGGCTGTCTCTGCTCCGCGGCTTCGATCGCCCGGGCTGACGACGACTTCGTGGTCTACTCACCCTACGTCACGGACGGGCAGAGCGAAGTGGAGATCCGCGGCCACCAGGTGCATGACGGCAATTCCGCCCTCGAGGGCGAGCGCGCTTACGAGGTCTCGCTGGCCCATGCCTTCACGTCTTGGTGGCATCCGGAGGTCTACGTGGGCGCCTACGAGCGCGAACCGGGCCAGGGTAACAGCCTGGACGGCTACGAGTTCGAGAACATCTTCCAACTTACCGACGCGGGTGAATATTGGGCGGACCTGGGCTTCATCGCCTCTTACGAATACAAGGCCCAGCCGGGCGTGACCAGCAAGCTGGAGTTCGGCCCGCTCATCGAGAAGCGCAGCAACCGCATCGACCAGCGGCTCAACTTCATCTGGGAGAAGGAGCTGGGAGGCGGCGCCGGGCGCCAATACGAGTTCCGGACTACCTATGCCGCGACCTACCAGGTACAGGAGTGGCTGGCACCGGGTCTGGAAGCTTACTACCGCCCGGCGGATGACAGCCGCCAGCTGGGTCCCGCGCTCTACGGCGAGATCCCCATCGCCAGCGGCAACGAGTTCGAGTACAGCACCGCGCTCATCTTCGGCACCAACAAGGGTGCTCCGGACCGCACCTTCGTGCTGCGCCTCGAATATGAATTTAATTGATTAGGTCCATAATGAGGGCCTCCCCAAGGAGGCCCTCATGTCTGACGCTCTCCGCATCCGCAGCGCAACACCCGCCGACATCGGCCTGATCCTCGGCTTCATCCGCGAGCTCGCCGAATACGAGAAGCTCGCCCACGAGGTGGTGGCCACCGAACCCGACCTGCGGCGCTCGCTGTTCGGCGAGCGGCCCGCGGCCGAATGCCTCATCGCGGAGTCCGGCGGCAAACCCGCGGGCTTCGCGCTCTTCTTCCACAACTTCTCCACCTTCCTGGGCAAACCCGGGCTCTACCTCGAAGACCTCTACGTGAAGCCGGAGCTGCGGGGACAAGGCGTGGGTCGCAAGTTGCTGGCGCATCTCGCCCGGCTAGCGATCTCCCGCGGCTGCGGACGCTTCGAGTGGGCGGTGCTGGATTGGAACGAGCCGGCGATCCGCTTCTACCAGAGCCTGGGGGCGCGCATGCTGCAGGACTGGCGCATCAACCGCGTCACCGGCGACGCGCTCGCGAAGCTCGCCGCCGAGGCGAGCTAGCTTCAGCGCGCGCCACGCCGGCGGCGACCACGCTTCGGTGCGGGCAGCGGTGGTGCCCCCGCGGGGAACAGGATGGGCGCGAGTTCGTTGAGTGCCTCCCGGTACACGGGGCGCTTGAAGAAGATCACTTCG
>DASUBN010000231.1:0-2558 GCA_035763245.1 Gammaproteobacteria bacterium
GCGGCGCCGCCACACCCATGGCGCTCAGCAGTTCGTCGTGTACCACCTTGATGAAGGCCTGCCCCGGCGTGAGGCTCTTGGTGACCTCCTCCCCCAGGGCACGGCCGCGCGCTGCCTCGGTGAACGCCTGTACCACCGGCAGGGCCACATCCGCCTCCAGAAGAGCCATGCGTACGTCGCGCAGAGCGTCACGGATGTTCTGCTCCGTCATGCGGCCGGAACCGCGGAGGGCGTCCAGGGTCTTGGAGAGGCGTTCGCTTAGGGCTTTGAACATAGACATAGATTATCGCCCAAGAGTCGGGTGAAGCGCCGTGAGCATGAAGCCAGAGTGGGGATTCTGGCTGGCGGTCGCCGCTCCCGGCTTCCTGCCTCCCGCGGCATTAGTACATCCCTGTACGTCGCCGCCAGCTTCCCCGTTTCGCTTCCCTGCTGCGCGGGCAGGCAGGAGCAGGCTTCCTGCCCGCTCGTTCGACCGCTCACGACATGCCCATGGCATGTGCGTGTTACGCGGTCTCACTATAGATCAAAGACCTCGCCGCCCAGGAGACGGTGCAGCCGGCGCTGGGGTAGCGCGGCTACGATCTCCGCGAAGATCGCGTCCTCAGCGCCGGGCTTGAGATGAGTGATGTAGATGTCTGGGTCGTGCTTGAACTTCGCGAGGTCAGTCGCCAGCGTCCTCGGGCAGTAGTGCTTGGCCATGTCGGCAAGCTTCTGGTTGCCGTTGGCGAAGGCAGTCTCCACCATGAGCGCGTCCACCCTCGGATAGGCGTTCACCGCGGCCCAGAAACTGTCGTTGGTATAGGTGTCGCCGCTGAAAGCGAATACCTTGCCGTCCTTTTCGATGATGTAGCCCGCCCCCGGCACCGTGTGGTTCACCTCCACCATGTGTAGGGTATGGCCCTGCACCGTATGGCGCTGCCCCAGCTTGAGGGGCTTGTAGACCAAGACCGGCGATTGCTTGGTGGGCAGCTCCGCGAAATCCGGCCACATCACCCAATTGAAGATGTGCTTCTGCACCGCCTCCAGGGTCTCAGGGCGGCCGTAGACCGTGAGCGGTTCCTTGAGCTGGTCGAAGATGGTGTCCACCAGGAGCGGCAGGCCGGAGGTGTGGTCGAGATGGGAGTGGGTCAGAAACACGTGCCGAACCTGGCGCATGTCGTCCAGGCTGAGGTCGCCGATGCCGGTACCGGCATCGCTGAGGATATCCTTGCCAAGCAGCAGCGAGGTGGTGCGCAGTTCCGCGCCGATGCCCCCGCTGCAACCCAGGATCTTGATGCGCATGCCTGATGAACCCTACCGTCGCCCGGCGTCTCCCCCGCATCGAGAGCTTAACACAAGCCGTTTTCACGGTCCTTCACCGGGAGGCGCGGCCTGTGCGATGATGAAACCCGCCTCAAGACACCGGTCGCGCCACGCATGCACCTCCTGATCGGAACCGCCGTCCTCGCCCTCGCGCTCTATCTCGTGGCGGGCCTGGGCCTCCTCTGCCGCCTCTTCCGTTTCGGACCGATGGTGTTCCGGGGACGGCGCGGATTGATCTTGAGCGCCGTCGTGGCCGCGGTGCTGCTCCACGCCATCGCGCTCTACGACCTTGTGTTCGGCGCCCAGGGCATGGACCTCGGCTTCTTCAACGCCCTCGCCCTGGTTGGCCTCATCGTGGCCTGTATCGGACTCGCTGCCTTCCTCAAACCCGCGTTCGAGAACCTGGGGCTCGTGGTCTTCCCGCTGGCAGGCGCCAGCATCCTCGCCGCCGAACTGCTCACCCACGACGTGCTCATGCTGCGGGGCGGCGGCTGGCCGCTCTATACCCACATCCTCTTCTCGCTGCTCGCCTACAGTCTGTTGAGCGTGGCGGCGCTGCAGTCGCTCCTGCTCGCGGTGCAGGAGTGGCGGCTGCGCCGTGGCGCCGCGGGCGGCTTCCTGAGCGGGCTACCGCCGTTGCAGGAGATGGAGCGCTTCCTGTTCCAGCTCATCGCCGCGGGTTTCGCGCTGCTCACCCTTGCCCTCTTCACCGGCCTCATTTTCGTGCACAACCTGTTCGCACAGCACCTGGTCCACAAGACCGTGCTGTCGCTGCTCGCCTGGTTCGTGTTCGCCGTGCTGCTCTGGGGTCGCTGGCGCTTCGGCTGGCGCGGCCGCACCGCGATCCGCTGGACGCTCGCGGGCTTCGTCACGCTCATGCTCGCCTACTTTGGCAGCAAACTGGTGTTGGAGTTGATCCTGGGGCGCCACTGGGGACTGATGTCTTGAAACGTACGTCGGGACGGCGCGTGGCACGGAAGTAGCGCCGGATGAACACCATCCCTCTGCTCTACCTCTTCGGCGTGGTCGCCCTGTGCCTCTTGCTCTCGGCCTTCTTCGCCGGCTCCGAGACCGCGCTCATGAGCCTCAACCGTTACCGGTTGCGGCACTTGGCGCGCGCCGGCCACCGTGGCGCTGTCGTCGCGGAACGTCTGCTACGCCGACCGGACCGGCTCATCGGTCTCATGCGCCTGGGCGACACGCTCGCCAACGTCATCGCCACCTCCATCACCACCCTGATCGCATTGCGCCTGGGG
>DASUBN010000232.1:0-11202 GCA_035763245.1 Gammaproteobacteria bacterium
TGGAGTTCGGCCTCGAGGGGGATGCCGACACCCTGTCAGACCTGGTCTCCCGCTACATAGCATCCTCTCTTTCCGGCTGGATGTATGCGGCGAGACCGCGGAATCGTGACTTTATTTGTCGAGGATCGGCCGGCGCCCCCCGGATTCCGGGCGGGGCGAGGGAAAGGGAGTATGCTTTGAGTCTTGTCCAGGAGCATGCACATGGATCTCAAGTTCACGCAGACGGGGAAGTATCTGATCGCGGCAGGCTGTGAGCCGGGCGGCGCGTCGGATACCGTCAGCCCGCTTTTGTTCATCAGCATCGTCGGTGAGAAGGGTTGGGCGACCCGTTACCCCATGCAGGGGAGTTTCGCCCGGGCCGAAGACGCCGCGGCCGCGGCGTTGCACTACGGCATCCAGATCATCACCCGCCAGGCGAAGCACGTCGCGCGCCCCGGCGAGTCAGCCGTCGCCGTCCGCTGAGCGCCTAGGCGCCGCCTTTCAAGCTGCACACCCAGCTCCGCTTGAAATTCCGGGGTATGCATCCCTGTATGCCCGTTCACTGCTGACGCAGCCTTTCCGGCTACGCATCCAGCTCCGCCGGAAAGTCCGGGGCATACATCCCTGTATGCCCGTTCACTGCTGACGCAGTGAACCCATGCGCTTTAGCCAGCGGAAATGTGAAGCCACCGCCGCCCTGAAACTCGGATTGGCGGTGTAGGGCAGGCCGAATTCCCTGCAGGTCTCCTCGACGACGCCGGCGATGGCCGGATAGTTCACGTGACACAGGGTGGGGAAGAGGTGGTGCTCGATCTGGAAATTGAGCCCGCCCACGAGCCAGGACACCAGGGCGTCGGAGCGAGCGAAATCCACCGTGGCACCGACTTGGTGCACCGCCCAAGGATCGGCGATGTGCCCGTCCTCCAGCTGCGGAAACCGCGCCTCTTCCACCGCATGGGCGAGCTGGAACACCACGCTGAGCAGCAATCCCACCACCCACGCCACCAGGAGATAGCCGACCAGCACGGCCCACAGGGGATGGAACACGAGCGGGATGCCGAACGCCAGGGTCATGAAGACGAGTTTCCCGCCAACGAACTCCACGAGGTCCCAGCCGCGCGGCCGCGGGAACGTGTTCTCGCCCATGCGCCCGACGATCACGTCGCGATAGTCGTCGTAGAAGTGCCATTTGGCGGTCAGCACGCCGTAGAGCGGCCACAGGTACCACTGCTGCCAACGATAGGCCGCGCGACGCGGCTGCGCGGGGCACAGGCGGCCGAATATGCCGAGTTCGATATCGGTGTCATGGCCGGAGATGTTGACGTACATGTGGTGGAACACCACGTGCTTCCAGCGCCACATGTAGGAACTCCCGCCGACGAGATCGAGGCTCATGGCCATGAGCTTGTTGACCCAGGGGCGGTCTGAGACGGCTTTGTGGCTGCCGTCGTGCTGGATGTCGAAACCGATGCCGGCGACAGCGAAGCTGAGCAGCAGGCCGAGCGGCAGCGCTTGCCAGACGGTGCTCGCCCAGAACACCAGCAGGCAGTAGGAAACGGCGAAGGCGGTCAGGATCACGCCGATCTTGAGATACAGGCGCGGACAGTCACGCCGCCTGAGGCCCGTGCTCTCGATGAGTGCCTCGACCCGCTGGCGCAAGGCGCGCTGGAACGCGTCCCCCGGCGCGAACTTGGGGCGTCGGGCGTGTCGCTCGACGTCGAGCCGATGCTTGCCATCGGCGGATGTTGCGCGGCCCGCTTCATTCGTCATGTATCGCTCCCTATGTCCAAGAAATGGTAACCCGGCACGCTTCCGCACTCCTCCGATCTGGAAAATAAAAAGCCCCGCCGTGTGGCGGGGCTTCTTAAGGGTCTGATGTGGCTCAGACTCAGTGCAGGATCACCAACGACCGCCGCCGCCGGCGCCGCGATTGCCGCCGCGGAAGCCGCCGCCGCCGCCGGTGCGCGGCTTGTCCGTGGCGATGTTCACCCGCAGCGGACGGCCGCCCAGGTCCTTGCCGTTCTGCTCAAGGGCCTTCTCCGCCGCTTGCTGGTTGGCGAAGGTGATGAAGCCGAAGCCCTTCGGGCGCCCGGTGTCCCGGTCCATGATCAGGCTGAGCTCGGAGATGTCGCCGTATTGGGCGAAGACACCGCGCAGTTGTTCCTCATTCACGGAAAAAGGCAGGTTGCCGACGTACAGTTTGTTCTGTTGCATTTCACTAACTCTCTATAAATTGAAAATAATCACCATGTCATTACTGCAGTCGGAGACAACTCGATTAAGGACTATCACAGGCTGAGAATAACCCCAATATTATCCCGGTTTGCCGCCCACAAAGATAGGAACGGCGCGGTGCGGGACCGCGGGCGGGCGTTTTGCGCCGGAATTCCTTCGATGGAGTGGAGTCGGCCCGCCCGGTGCGTGGACCTGTGCGGGAAATCCCGCAAAACCATGGGACGTTCCACGGTGAGTTTCCGGCTGCGAGGAGCGCGGCGCGCGCGAAGGCCGGTGTTGGACGTGTTCGCGCCGGAATTCCTGTAGTATCGAAGCAGGGTACTGGGGAAGCTCGTGGGGGTATCTATGCGTGCGTATGTGGTCTTATGCCTGCTGATGCTGCTGTCCGCCTGTTCGTCCGCGCCGGTGCAGACGGCGCCGACGCCCGGTGACCCGCCTGAGGTCGTCCAGGCGCGACGTACCCTGAACGAGAAACTCAATCTCACGCCCTTCGTGAGAGACGTGGTATTCGAGGTCAACCCCGGCGAAGCGCGGGACATCGCCTATACCGATCCCCGCGACGGCGGGAAGTACTACGTCAGCCTGTTCACGCTCATCCCCAGTTCCATCAGCGTCGATTTTTCGCCCGGCTACGGCAACGTCGAGAGCGCCTGGAAGGTGAGCTATACCGATTACGTGAAGATGACTCCGTACTTCTGGCTGTCGTCCAGTTGGTCTGAGAACGACGCCCAGGATGTGGCCCAGGCTTTGCGGATCCTGGCCCAGGACGCGCGGCAGGACTTGATGAAGACCAACGACGCGGCCTTTGGGAAATTCACCCAGACCTGCGCGTCCGCCGTCGCCCAGAAGGCCTGGCCGCCCATGCCCGAGGAGGCCCGCGAGCACGAGGTGCTGGCGGAGAACGCTTATCGGGAGAGCGACTTCGACAAGGCGATCGACGAATACACCACCGCCCTCCAGACCTACCCCTGCTGGCCGGAGGGCTGGCGCCAGCGCGGCCTGCTGCAGGGCCAGGAGCATTACTACCTCGGGGCCTACAACAGCCTGCGGCACTATCTCGAGCTCAGCCCCGACGCACCGGACGCCAAGGATATGCGCGACAAGCTCATCATCTGGCGCGACAAGGCCGGCATATGAGGCCCGGGTGATGGGAAAGAATGCCGGGTGACACGGGGCCGGACGCGGCCGAGGCCGTCGATTCCAGACCGAACCTTGCCATAGGGTATCGGGTCGCCGCCATCGTTTTTGGGGGGCTCGGCATCCTCTTCTCGCCGCTCGCCCTCATCATATCCATACCGGGGCCCTGTTCTTTTTTTCGATCATGTTCCTGTTCTTCTACATCGGTGTGAACGGCGATCAAACATCTTGGGCGGCGTCTTCACATAGAAGACGCACCGGAGTGGAACGCTGGCTCAGGTTCTGCATTGATGGACGACTACGGATCTAAGAATGGTCAAGAGCGCTATGATGAAATCCTCTGTCTTTTCCGTTTGCTTGCTGTTCGGAGCCACAGCCCTTTGCGCCGAGGCTCCCGTCTGGCGGCCCGCGCCGGGCCACGCCCAAGTGCCGCTCTGGCCGGGGAAGGTGCCGGATGCGCAGCCGATGCCGGGGCCGGAATACCTGAAGACGGAGGAGAAGGAGCGGGTGGCCGGCAAGCCTTACCTCTATATAGGTAACGTCACGCAGCCGACCCTCACGGTCTATCCGCCCCAAGGCAGGAACACAGGGGCGGCGGTGGTGGTGATCCCGGGCGGCGGCTTCCAGATCCTGGCCATCGACCTCGAAGGCACGGAGGTCTGCGATTGGTTGAATGCCGAGGGCGTCACCTGCGTGCTGCTGAAGTACCGTGTGCCGAGCGGGCCCTATGACTGGCACTGCGATTGCCGTCCGCACAATTACGAGATACCGGCCATGGCCCTGGAAGACGTGCAGCGTACCCTGCGGCTGGTGCGCGCCCATGCGGCGGAATGGCGCATCGACCCCCACAAGCTGGGTGTGCTGGGCTTCTCGGCGGGCGGTTATCTCGTGGCGGAGATCAGCACCCAATACGGGCGCCGCTTGTATCAGCCGGCGGACGCCGCCGACCGGGAGAGCGCCCGCCCGGATTTCGCCGTGGGCATCTATCCCGGGCACCTCGCCGAGGATTCAGGCATGTTGAACCCGAACGTCCCCGTCACCCGGCATACACCGCCGACGTTCCTGCTGCAGGCGGAGGACGACGGCGTGGACGGTGTGCAGCAGTCGCTCGTCTATTTCACCGCCCTGAAGCAGGCCGGCGTACCCGCGGAGTTGCACATTTACGCCCGGGGCGGCCATGCCTTCGGCCTGCGTCCCACGCAGCTGCCCATCACCCACTGGCCTGAGTTGGTCACCCGGTGGCTCAAGACCATCGGCATGCTTCCCTCATGATTCAGGGTGTGAAAGGCGTGCTCGCCGTTTCAGGCGGCATGACATAACGAGCACCGCCAGAACCCAGGTGCGGTTAAAGAGTCCCAAATCCGACCAACAGACAGGCAGCTTGCTTAAGCGGAGATAACCTAATCCGGGAAGACGTAAATAGTGCCGCGCTGTTCACATTATTGATATCAAGGGTGCTATACCGTTACGGACACTAAATACCCGTTTTGCAGAGGTGTGCCATGAACGGTGACGGAAGCCTGCACATCCTGCACATCGAGGATGACGAGTCCCACGCCGAATCGATCTGGAAGGTGCTCGACGCGAGCGGCCTCGATTACCACGTCACGCTCGTCTCGCGGCGCGGTTCCTACGAGAAGACGCTCAAGGACGGCGGCGTGGACGTGGTCTTGTCCGACAGCCGCGGTCTGGACTTCGAGGGCGAGGAAGCGCTGCGCCACGTCCACGCGAACTATCCCAGGCTTCCGTTCCTTTTCCTGTCGGGTTCCTACGCGAGCCGCGATCCCCAGGGCCTGAAGGCGGAAGGCGCCACGGAGTGCCTGCACAAGGGCCACTTGCACGACCTGGTCCCGATCATCCGGCGCGCCGTCGTCGCCGCGATCCACTGAAACAGCAGCAGGGCAGAACGCCGGCCATCCGCGCCAGGGGCGCGAATGCGGCTGGACCGTGCCTGTCCCGGCGCTCTCGGAGGGTGGATAATGATTCACCGCGATTTGATATCGTCCGGTAAACGACGGAACACCCATAGATGAAGCTCGCCCATGCCGCATTGATCCTTCTCCTGTGCATCGGCTGCATGGGCGCGACGCCTGATGCGCCCTTGCAGATGCAGGAAGCGAACGCCGTCGGCTTCAAAGGCAAACCCGTCACGCTCTACGGCGATCCCGGGAATACCTTTCGTTTCACCCTGGGCGATACGAACCTGTCGGTCTCCGACAGCGGTAACGGGGTGCAGACCGACGCCGCCGGCAGAGCGAGGAAGTTCCGGCTCCCGGTGTCGTCCGGCATGTGGCTGGGCGGCCCCGTGTACTTCGCCCCCTATGAGCAGGACTTCCTGATCCAGTACGGTCTCAGCAGCGGCGAAGCGAGCACGGCGAAGCTCGTGCGCCTGGATGGGCTGTCCATGGCGGTGAAGTGGATCGTGGGGGGCATACCCTTCAACATGACGCCCGGCCTCCTCCAGGGCGGACTCCTCTACGTCACCGGCATCGGCTTCATCGGCGCCATAGACCTCGACACCGGGAGATACGCCTGGTGCGTGCGGGACTTGTATAAGGGCGAGAACATCTTCGCTGCCTTCCAGGAGCCGGTGATCGAGGGGGATACCATCACGGCCCAGGACAAGCTGGCCATGGCGCCGGGCGGCGCGCCCTATTTCATCAAGGTAGATTGGAAGCACAAGAAAGTGGAGACCAACGCGCCTTTCGCCCAGCCCCCGCAGTTCCTCGTCGGCTGCCCGAGGCAGTAGCGACGGGAGTAAGGGGAGCGCAACGTCGTCTTGATGCGGGGGGAACCATGAGACATCTGCATGTGGTTGCTGGAGTCCTGGTCTCGGGCTTGGTGATGGCGCCCATCGGCGCCAGCGCGGCCGAGCCGACGTCTGACTTCAAGTCCGCGCTGGCGTTCGTCCAGGATTTCTACACTTGGTACGGGCAGGAAGAGAAGCTGGACCACCATATGGCCCTGAGCGATTACGCTATAAAGACGAAGCCGCGACTTTTCAGCGCCGCGATCCTCCAAGGGCTCCGGGAAGACGAGGCGGCCCAGGCCAAGGTCCCGGACGAGGTGGTGGGGTTAGATTTCGATCCCTTCCTCAATGCCCAGGACGACTGTGGGGCCTATAAAGCCGGCAAGGTGCGCGCGGTGGGCGCTAGTTATCGGATCGAGCTCTTCGACCACTGTTCCGATTCGAAACCAGCCAGGCCGGCGGTTATCGCCGTCGTCGAGAAGCGCAATGGCTCGTGGGTGTTCGTGGATTTCGTCTACCCGGGAGACGGGGATCTCCTTTCAGTGCTGCGATCCCTGAAGCAGGAGCGCGAGCGGTCGGGCAAGGGGAAATAGCGCCGGATAGATCACGACTCGTGATGGCCCAGGTCGGCCACGGGTCCTACGGTACGCTGGCGCCGCAGATAGCGGCCATGTATTGAGCCGACGTCGCGGGAATGGCGGATGGCGGTTAAGGTCTCTTAACTGCCGCGTCCGGCTGTCATAAAAAATTCATAATTCCCCCCTCCCCCCTTATCGTCAAACCGCCAGCGAGAGGGGAGGGGGTAGCTTTCCCAAAGCACCTCGGTCATCCTCTCATCCCCGTTAGGGGTAAGGCCGATGTGATGTTCGCCGGAGGAACCCGGTTCAGAAGAGGGGCGTGATGCTCCTGAACCAGAGCTGCTTCCAGCGCGCCGTCTTCTCCTCGGCGCTGAGCTTCTGAGGCGAGCCGGTCACTTCCCGGCCCAAACTCACGCCCTGGTCGAGGATGCGGACATTTATCGTCGCATAGGTCACATCGCCCTCACGGTAAACCGCGCCCACGAGCACGCCGCAGTCCTGGCAGAGCAGGAAGTCCGCGCTGTGACTGCCTTGCCGGTAGGTCATGAGTTTCCCGGGCTCTTTAGCCTCCAGCGACAAGGAGCCCTGCGCGTCGGAGATGTACGCGGCGGCGTGCCGGGTGCAGAAACTGCAGTCGCAGGCACGAGGTGAGTAGGCGCCGGGATCTTGGATGAGTCCTAGGACCACACGGACGTTCCCGCAATGGCAGCTGCCTCTGATACTCTGCATGGGTAAAGTCTTCGTCATGAGCCTATGATGATAATCCGGCTGGCCGCCGGTTCGCCAAAAGATCCATGTTCAAAAAGGAGGACCCATGAGCATCAAGGTATTGTTCACCGCCACCGCCACCTGTGTAGGCGGCCGCAACGGCCACAGCGAGGCTTCGGACAATTCGGTCTCTGTGGACCTCTCGGTGCCCAAGGCCATGGGCGGGCCGGGTAAGCCCAACACCACCACGCCCGAGCATCTCTTCGCGGCCGGCTATGCTGCCTGCTTCGGCGGTGCACTGGACTACGTGGCTACCCAGCACAAGAAGAACGCCAAGGGCGCCGCCATCACCTGCAGCGTGAGCATCGGCCCGCGGGACGCGGGCGGCTTCGGGCTCGCGGTGAAGCTGCACGTGAAGGACAAGAGCCTGCCCCAGGTCGAGCTCGCGGGCTATGCCAAGGAAGCCCACGAGAAGATTTGCCCCTATTCCCACGCCACCCGCAACAACGTGCAGGTGGACCTCGAGATAGAAGGGGCCTGAGCGGCTGTCAGTAGGCTTCGGGGGGCAGATAGAGCGTGTAGAAGATGGCTTCTTCCCGCTCCATCTCCTGGCTGAACTCCTCGCTCACGGCCTCGATGTCCCGCTCGAAGTCCGAGAGGCTCAAGGCATCCACCGGTTTGTCCCGGTAACGCTTGAGGAAGCCCTCAACGCTGTGTCGGATGAAGCCCACATGGGTGTACATCTCCCGCAACACACGCTCACCTTCCTCGCCTTTGATGTGTTCCGCGAGATAGGGATGCAGCCGGTCCCGCTCCTGCTTGAGGTGGTCTGCCAGTGCATATTCGAACTGTTGCAGGATCTCGCCGGCTTCGTCGTGGGCGCCCAGCTGAGCCGCACTGCTGGCTTCCACCAGCATCATGGTGAGGGTGCGGTGCTGGTGGGTGAGGGCCATGACCAGGGAGGGGTCGTAGCGCGCTCCCAGGTAGCGTGGTGTCCGCCGCTCTTCGGGGAGCGGCTCTTCCTTGAGAAACTTGCGGAAGAACTTCTCGAGCATGGGTAGGGCCATCCCGGCCTAGGCGGTCAGCTGCCTAGAAGTGTAGACAAGCTGTCAGGGATGTTATGTAGGGCTAGGCCCCATGCCACGGTAATCCCGGGCTGGTGAGGGGCGCCGGACTGCCTATGGCCGGCACCCCTGGATGCCTAGTGTATCGGCTTGCCGTCTCGGCAGATCTTAGCCGTGTCGGCCCGGGTAAAATCCGCGGTCCAGTTCGTCACCCAGGTCTTGTCGTCCCAGGAGAAGGCCTGTTCCCAGCGGGCGTGGTCCTGATCCTTCAGGGTCCAGAGGAAACGCACCTTGATGGGCCGGCCCTTGCTGTCGTGGTCGGCCGCGTAGAACTCGCCGCGATCACCCTGGAAACCGCCCTGCATGGGGGGCACGCCCAGCTGGCCGTCGGTGCTGCTCACCCAATAGATGTCCCACTGTTTCTTCCGGATGTCGAAGGTGCGCAAGGTGAGGCCAGCGGACCTCTTCGAGGGGAAATAGAGTTCGTCCACGGTGGCAAGACCATCGAGGTAGAGGGACATGCAGAGATTGCCATCGAAATCCTCCCACTGGGTGCCGCCCTCGTCGCGGTTCAGGAGCTTGTGCTGGTGGGTGGTCCAGCCGCCCCGGAAGTAGTCGAAGTCGTGTTTGCTGCCGGTGCGGCTCAGAGTGTAACCCGGCGGCACGGAGCCCTCGTCTGCGAAGACCAGACATGGGAGCGCGGCGAAGGTGATGGCGAGCAAAGCGGCGAGGCTGATTTTGGACGGGATGCGCATGGAGGCTCTCCTGTGGCTTGCCGGTATGGCGCGTGCAGGATGAGTGGTTAATAGGGCGTTATCGGCCCTAAAAAGACTCAAACAAGTTGATTTGCGGTCCGCGCGGCAGGGGAGGGGCTACCGCTCCGCGTCCCGTTCCTGGAAACTCTTGCGGGCCTTCTTGATGGCGGCCCGGTTCTTCTCGGCCCAAGTCCAGACGCCGCAGAAGGCGGCGCCGAGACTCCGGCCCATGTCGGTGAGTTCGTATTCGACCCGGGGCGGGATCACGGGGTAGATGGTGCGCAGCACCAGGCCGTCCGCCTCCATCTGGCGCACGGTCTTGGTGAGCATCTTCTGGCTCACGCCGCCGATGAGTTCCCCGAGGCGCGAGAAACGCAGCCGGCCGTGTTCCTCGAGCACTTCCAGTGCCAGCATGGTCCACTTGTCGGCCACGCGCTCAATGATGTCGCGCACCAGGGCTTCGAGTTCGGGGTCCTCCCGCTCGCGTTCGCTGCGCGTCAGGTCTTTGCGGGGCTTCGGGTTCGGGGCCATCAGCGCTCTCCTTGAGGTAAGTATCGCACTTTCGGGAGCCTACTTCCCTTTGGTTAGTGTAAATCGTAACCTGTTTGCCCACGGAAGAGGAGATTCGCCATGCAGATTTCCGGCAACACCATGCTCATCACCGGCGGCACGTCCGGCATCGGCCGCGCGCTCGCGGAAGCCTTCCACGCCGAGGGCAACCAGGTGATCATCGCCGGGCGCCGCCAAGCGCTCCTCGACGAAGTGACCCGCGCTAATCCCGGCATGAAGTCCGCAGTGCTGGACGTGGAGGACGCTGCCGCTATCCAGCGCTGCGCCGCCAAGCTCCTGAAGGATTTCCCGGCGCTCAACGTGGTGATCCACAACGCCGGCATCATGCGCTCCGAAACGCTCGCCAAGGGTGAGCTCGCGGACGCGGAGGCGATCATCGCTACCAACCTCCTGGGACCCATCCGCCTCACGGCGGCGCTCCTGCCCGCGCTGTTGAAGCAGAAGCAGGCCACCATCATGACCGTGACCTCCGGCCTCGCCTTCGTGCCCCTGGCGCTCACGCCGAGCTACAGCGCCAGCAAGGCCGCCATCCATTCCTACACCCAGGCCATGCGTTACCAGTTGAAGGACACCTCGGTGCAGGTGATCGAGCTGGCGCCGCCTTATGTACAGACGGACCTGCAAGGTCCGCGGCAGGCGGCCGATCCCACCGCCATGCCCCTCAAGGACTTCATCGCCGAGGTCATGGCGCTCCTCAAGTCCTCGCCGGACGCCACGGAGATCCTGGTGGAACGGGTGAAGGCGCAGCGTTTCGCCGAGGCGAGCGGCAGCTACGACGCCTTCTTCAAGATGATGAACGAGCGGGTGGCGGCGGCGCGGAAAGATTGGCACTGAAAGCCCGCCGGGGCGGCCCTCCTCAAAACCGATATTCATCAAGCAATCGGAGCCTTGCCGGGCCGTAGGTTGCCTGAGTTCAGAGAATCCCTGAGGTCCTGACCAGGGTCGTTCCCTACCCTGATCTGGGGGCAGTCCTGATGGGATCTCCTGCACCCAAGGCGTCAACTCCTATCCAGGCGGATGGACATGGAGGTTTTCTGTATGTAAGGGGCACGACCGCCCCGTACATCAGATGCCGAGCCGCGATAAGGGGGTGTATGGGCCAGGGACGGCCTGTGACCCGGCAGGAGGTGAACAGTCATGGATAGGGCAACTTCAAAGAAGGACGTACAGAGCCGTCGTCACTCCGGGAAGCACCGGCATGAATGGGCTTTGGTGCAGGTCTACGCCATCAGCGGCGAGACGGTCAGTATCGTCGATTACCACTGTCTCATCGCGGAGCGCTCGCGGGCCGGCCTGCGGCTCATCTGCGACGAGGCGCTGCCCGTGGGCGAAAGAGTGGATATCACGGTCGATCTCGGGAACAGCAGCGGCGCCAGGACTTTTTCGGGCATCCCCCGGAACCTGGCCGTCGCCTATGAAAGCAGCGG
>DASUBN010000233.1:0-3663 GCA_035763245.1 Gammaproteobacteria bacterium
CACCACGAAGGGGATGCCGTTCGGTCCCGCCAGCATGCGGATCGAGGCGTACTGGATGGCGTTGGTGTCCTGGAACTCGTCCACCAGGATGTGGCGGAAGCGCCGCCGGTAATGGGCCAGCAGCTCCGGGTTCTTGAGCCAGAGCTCATGGCTGCGTAGGAGCAGCTCGGCGAAGTCCACGAGGCCGCCCCGCTCGCAGGCCTCCTCGTAGGCGCGGTAGACCTTGAGCAGCATCTTCTGGAAGGGATCGTCGCCCTCGGAGATGTTCTTGGAGCGCAGGCCGTCGTCCTTGCGGGAGTTGATGTACCACTGGGCCTGACGCGGCGGATAGCGGGACTCGTCGAGTTCCAAGGCCTTCAGCACCCTGCGGATGAGCCGGTACTGATCCTCGGAATCGAGTATCTGGAAGGCCTGGGGCAGGCCCGCCTCGCGCCAGTGCTGGCGCAGCAGGCGGTGGGCGATGGAGTGGAAGGTGCCGATCCACATGCCGCCGGCGGTGCCCCCCATGAGCTTCTCCACACGCGCCCGCATCTCGCCTGCCGCCTTGTTGGTGAAGGTCACGGCCAGGATGCCGAAGGGCGAGACCTGCTCCACCTGAAGCAACCAGGCGATGCGGTGCACCAGCACCCGGGTCTTGCCGCTGCCGGCGCCAGCCAGCACCAGAGTGGGTTTGGCCTCGGCGCTCACTGCCTCCCGCTGCGGGGGGTTCAACTTGTCGAGAATCGCCGTTACGTCCATGGGCGTATTGTAGCGAGTAGGGAACCTTGGGGTGATTTCCGCACTCGAACGCTTCATTCCGGTATTGGAGATCGTCATGCGCACCGCCCTGCTCTCCCTCGCCCTGATCGCATCCCTCGTCCCGAACTTGCCGGCCGCCGGCGCGCCCGGCGACGCAAAGCAACTACTCGATCTGGAGCAGCGCTGGCTCGCGGCCGGCGAGCAACGCGACATACCGGCGCTCAAGGAGATTCTGGCCGACGACTTCGTGGACGTGAGCTACCAGGGTAAGCTGCGCAGCAAGGCGGACCACCTAGCCGCCACACTCGCGCCCAGCAAGTCCCGGCAGACCCTCGAAGAACTCAAGGTGCGGCTCTACGGCGACACCGGCATCGTCAACGGCCTCGACCACGTGGTCACCGCCGACGGCTCGGCCACCTATGAGATCCGCTTCACTGACGTGTTCGTGAAGCGCGGCGGCCGCTGGCAGGCAGTCTCCGCCCAGGAGACCCTGGAAAAGAATCCCTGAGTCCCGCAGGCTATACTGCGGCTTGGTGACCAAGGGGATGCCATGCCGGGATTCGTGACCTTCCTCCTGTGGCTGGTTCTGTTCATGCTGTGCTGGCCGCTGGCGCTCCTGGCGCTGCTCCTCTACCCCTTCCTCTGGCTCCTGCTGCTGCCCTTCCGCCTCGTCGGCATCGCGGTGGACGCGGTGTTCGAGCTGCTGAAGGCCATACTCTTCCTACCGGCGCGCCTACTGGGCGCGCGACCCGGCCGGTCATGATCCAGGTCAATGACCATGTCGCGGTCGGGCTTACACTAAACTTCCAAGTCAGATTAAAACGAGATTTGCCATGGAACAGACCGGAGTGAAACTCGACATCCCCACCCGTGTACTGCATATCGGCGTCGCCGTGTTCGGCACCTGGGCCTGGTGGATAGGCGAGGACGCGGGCGACTACGACAAGGCGCTGCACCCCAACTACACGCTGCACGAGTACGTGGGCCTGACCTTCAGCGCCGTGCTGGCGCTGCGGCTGCTCTACGGTTTCTTCGGACCCGTGAGCCAGCGCTTCACCGCCTGGGTGCCCTACACCCATGAACGCTTCGCGCAGGTGAAGCAGGACGTGCTTACGCTCCTGCGCTTCAAGATGCCCGAGCCCGCGGTCCATCGCGGCCTCAACGCGGCGGTGCAGAGCCTGGGGCTCCTCCTCTTCACCTGGCAGGCGGTCTGCGGCACCTTGCTCAGCCTCTACATCGTCCCCGGTACCCGCGCGATCGGCTGGCTGCATACCCTGAAGGAGTTGCACCAGACTGCCTCGGTGTGGATCCCGACCTATCTCGCGCTGCATATCGGCGCCACCGTTTTGCATGCCGTAACCGGCCACCAGATATGGAAAAAGATGGTCTTCATGGAATGACCCGGGCCTATACTGGAGGCATGACGCTCCGGTCCCTCTGCATCGCCCTCCTGGTAGCGGCCGCGACCGTGGCACAAGGAGGGAACATGGCCGCCTTCTCGCTTAGCTCTCCCGCCTTCAAGGATCATGGCAGCATCCCCGCTCGCCACACCTGCCAGGGTGGCGACGTTTCGCCGGCCCTGGCCTGGAAGAGCGCGCCCGCCGGCACCAAGAGCTTCGCGTTGATCGAAGACGATCCGGACGCGCCGGATCCGGCGGCGCCCCAGACCACCTGGGTGCATTGGGTGGTGTACGACATCCCCGCCAACGTGAGTTCACTCGCCGAGGGCGCATCGAAGGCGATGCCCGACGGCAGCCGCGACGGCGTGAACGACTGGCAACGCACCGGATACGGCGGCCCCTGCCCGCCCATCGGGCGGCATCGCTACTTCCACAAGCTCTATGCCCTCGACGTGGTGCTGCCCGACTTGAAGCGCCCCACCAAGACCGACCTCGAGACCGCCATGAAGGGCCACGTGCTGGCCCGGGCGACGCTCGTGGGTACTTACGAGAAGCAGCATTGAAAGAGGGTCCGCTCCTGAAACCGGCACGCGGCGGCGACGTCGCCACCATCCTGGCTGAGCTCGGCATCCCGGCCGACTACGGCGCACGCCGCCGGCTTCCGCTCTGCGAGGAAGCCTTCGAACTCGTCTCCATCGGCGCCGACGTACTCGGCCGCGAGCAGAGGCTCGCGCCCCGGGCGGCGGCGGCCTGGCGCCGCATGCGCGATGCCGCGGAGCGGGACGGCATCACGCTACTCGTGGTCTCCGGCTTTCGCAGCGTGGACTACCAGCGCGCCCTCATCCAAAAGAAGCTCGATAACGGCCGGCGAATCGAGGACATCCTCAAGATCAACGCCGCCCCCGGCTATAGCGAGCACCACACCGGCCGGGCGCTCGACATCACCGCGCCGGATTGCCCGCCCCTGGAGCAGGGTTTCGAGACCACGCGCGCCTTCGCCTGGCTGCAACAGCACGCCAACGACCACGGCTTCCGCCTGTCTTACCCGCGTGACAATCCCCATGGAATCACCTATGAGCCCTGGCACTGGGCGTTCATAAGCTGACCTTACAGGGAACTCCCGGCGGCACGATGGAGTCAGAACCTCCTACCCTCCTTTGCTAGACTCATCCATGCGCAAACCGTGTCTCCTCGCCGCCGCCGCCTGCGCGCTCCTGTTCGCGGCCTGCGGCCGCAGCTCCCAGGTGGATCCCGTGGCATATCAGAAGGACATCGACAGCTGGCGCGCCGGGCGCGTGAAAAACGTCGCCGGCCCCGACGGTTGGAGCACGCTCGTGGGCCTCTACTGGTTCAAGGAAGGCGCCAATCGCTTCGGCAGCGGTGCCGACAACGACCTCGTGCTCGCAAGCCCCCGGGTCCCGGCCGAAGTGGGCATCTTCACCCTCGATGCCGGCAAGGTGAGCTTCACCGCTGCCAAGGGCGCGGACGTGCAAAGCGGTGGCAAGCCGGTCACGACGCTGAGGCT
>DASUBN010000234.1:0-5296 GCA_035763245.1 Gammaproteobacteria bacterium
CTCGTCACCGCGGACCTCCGGGTGCCACACTGCGCCATGACCGACACCGGACGTGCGGAAACCGCCTGCGGCTTCGAGTGCCGCCGCCTCCGCGCGCAATGCTGCGACACGCTCCGCGTCGAGGAAACCTTCGTGCACGGCCCAGTCCCGTCTCACCAATGTCTCCGCCAACTCTTCGATCCCTGCTGTATCTGTCATGGCGGGAATTCAGATAAAACCGAGGTCTGTGAATCGGAAAATGAGCCCATGGAATCTATTGTCAAATGCGCTCGCGGAAAAGCCTGGAGAAATCCATGGCTTACAGTTCATGGCCGACGAACGAGTCGTGTAACTCGTTGATAGATATGGACATAATAAAATTTGCGCAAAATCCCTTCACCTAGCGCGGGAAATGTCTAAAATGTGCCGCCGATCGCCAGGTTTTTAGCGTAATCGGCGAGTAGTATCCTAAATTTACATCCATTTCCTGAGCTGGTGGTGAATGAACATGAAGAAGTACGCTGTTGTCCTGTCTGCTGCTGCTCTGGCGCTCGCCCTGACCGCTTGCGGCAAGAGCGAAGCCCCCGAATCCGCTCCGGCTGCGAGCACCGCTGCTGCTGCTCCGGCTGCCAGCACGGCTGCGGCGCCTGCTGCCAAGACCGCTGCTGCCCCGGCTGCCAGCACCAAGAAGTAATCAGAGGGCCGCGCATCCTTGAGGTGCGCGGCGAACTCCTCTCCAGGAGTTCAGGAGACCTGAAAAGGCGAATCCAGACTTATCTGGGTTCGCCTTTTTTTATCTCAGAAGCCACGTTGCTCGGCATAACTTCGTTGTGTGTAGGCTCGTAATCCCCGACTATTGCCGCTCCGGGTTTCTCGTCCACACACTTCGTGCCGGCATCGCTAGCGACGCTTCTGAAGCTCACGTCATACTGCTCAGATTGCCCCGAGTGCATGCTCAAGATCCGTGCGCAGGTCGTTTACGTCTTCCACACCCACCGACAATCGCACCAGGGAATCGCTGATACCGAGGCTCTTGCGCACCTCCGGCGGCACCGACGCATGGGTCATGATGCCGGGATGATCTACCAGGCTCTCCACTCCCCCTAGGCTCTCCGACAGGGTGAAGAGATGGCAATTCTCCAGGAAGCGGCGCGCTTCCGGCTCCCCTCCTTTCAAGTAGATCGTCACCATGCCGCCGAAGCCATGCATCTGGCGCCTGGCCACGGCGTGTTCCGGATGACTCGCGAGACCCGGATAGACCACGTGATCCACCTTGGGATGCTTGGCGAGCCAGGAGGCGAGTTCCATGGCGTTTTCGCAATGGCGCTGCATGCGCAGCGCCAGGGTCTTCAGGCCACGCAAGGCTAGGAAGCTGTCGAAGGGCCCGGCCACCGAGCCCACGGAGTTATGCAGAAAGGCGAGCTGCTCCGCGAGCTCTTTATTGCCGCCCACCACCACCATGCCGCCCACCATGTCGGAGTGGCCGTTCAGAAACTTGGTGGCGGAATGCATCACCACGTCGAAACCATGATCTAACGGCCGCTGCAATGCCGGCGACGCGAAAGTGTTGTCACAGACGGTGAACAGGTCGTGTTTCTTCGCCACCTCGGCGATCATCGAGAGATCGGCCACCTTTAGCGTGGGGTTGGTGGGAGTCTCCACCCAGATGAGACGGGTCTCGGGCCGGATAGCCGCCTCCAGCGCCTTGCGGTCACGCAGATCCACGTAGCTGAATTTGAGGCCCGCGGAACGCTTGCGCACCCGTTCGAACAACCGGTAGGTACCGCCATACATATCGTCCATAGCGACCACGTGGCTGCCGCTGTCCAGAAGATCGAGGATTGTGGCCGTGGAAGCCAAGCCCGACGCGAAACCGTAGCCCTGCTTCCCGTTCTCCAAGTCTGCCACACAGCGTTCGTAGGCCATGCGCGTCGGATTCTGGGTGCGGGAATACTCGTAGCCTTGGTGCTGCCCCGGACTTTTTTGGGCGTAGGTGGACGTGGCGTAGATGGGTTGCATGACCGCACCAGTACTCGGATCCGGCGTCTGGCCGGCATGGATCGCACGGGTAGCGAAGCTGTGGCGGTTTTCTTTAGCGCTCATTTCCA
Source organism: Gammaproteobacteria bacterium (assembly GCA_035763245.1). Classification (GTDB taxonomy): domain Bacteria; phylum Pseudomonadota; class Gammaproteobacteria; order Natronospirales; family REEB76; genus DASUBN01. The sequence goes on from DASUBN010000234.1 coordinate 2,088, forward strand.
ATTGCTCCAAAGGAGGTTCGGTTCGGCATCACTGCAAGCGCAGCCGGTTGAGGAGATCGCTACGGGTCACGAGGCCCAGGAACGTATCTCCATCCATGACCGCGACTGCGGTCTCCATCTCCATGACGGAGAACAGCATGTCCTTGCCCTGGCTCACATCAATGCGAGGGAAGTTTGGGTTCAAGGCCGTGCGCACTTCCAGGGTGAAACCACGCTTGTCGGCCTGTACCGCCTGGATGAGGTCGATCTCTGTGACCGCACCCAGGAAGTTCTTGCCATCCATCACCGGCAGCTGTGAGATACCGTTGTTGCGCATACGAGTGTGGGCGGTGGCGAGTGTGTCACCGGGACCAACGTAGACAGTGGCGCGCTCCCAGTAGGGCCGCCCCACGTAGTCCCCCAGATCGCCGCGCCGCGGGCGATCCATGAAGCCCTGTTCGATCATCCAGAAATCGTTATAGAGCTTGGAGAGATATTTATTGCCGGTGTCAGCGCCGATGGTCACAACCCGCTTCGGGGATTTCTGGGCGCGGCAGTAGCGCAGCGCGGCGCCAATCAGCACACCCGAGGAGGAGCCAAGCAAAAGGCCTTCCTTGCGCAGCACCTCGCGCGCCACGGTGAAGGCCTCGCTATCGGGGATCGTGTAGGCGTGTTTCACCACCGAGAGGTCGCATATGCCGGGGATGAAGTCCTCGCCTATGCCTTCCACCAGCCACGCTCCCTTCTCTCCGAGGACACCAGTCTTGATGTAGTCCGCCAGCACCGAACCCTTGGGGTCGGCCAGCACCATCTCCACATGCGGCGCCACTTTCTGCATGTAGTGGCCGATGCCAGTCAGAGTGCCGCTGGAACCCACGCCGGCTACCACAGCGTCCAACTTGCCACCCATCTGCTCCCAGATCTCGGGGCCGGTGGTGGTCTCATGGGCCTTCACATTGTCGGGATTGCCGAACTGGTTCACGAAGAAGGCGCCCTGCTCCTCGGCCAGTCGCTTGGCGAGGTCCTGGTAGTACTCCGGGTGCCCCTTGGCGACGTCGGAACGGGTAAGCACCACCTCGGCACCCATGGCGCGCAGGTTGAATATCTTTTCCTGGCTCATCTTATCCGGGATCACCAGGATCAGGCGGTAGCCCTTCTGGGCCGCCACCAGGGCGAGACCGAGGCCGGTGTTACCGGCGGTAGCCTCCACGATGGTGGCGCCGGGCTTGAGCTCGCCCCGTTTCTCCGCCTCCTCGATCATGCTGCGGCCGATGCGGTCCTTGATCGAACCGCCCGGGTTCATGAGTTCGAGCTTGAGGAATAGCCGGCAGGGACCGGTATCGAGATGCTTGATTTCCAGCATCGGCGTCTTGCCGATCATCTCGAGGATATTGGAATAGATGCGCATGCGGCCTCCACGGCCGGTGTCGAAGGCGCCATTTTACGGGAGCCTCTACAATAAGCCCACTTCAGCCACCTCAACCTGCCCATGGCGGATACTCTCGCAGCACTCCTCGATGCGGCGGCCGCGGAACTCGCTGCGGCAAGCCCCGCACCGCGCCTGGATGCGGAATTGCTCCTGGCTCATGTCCTCGGCAAGGAACGCAGCTATCTGCGGGCCTATCCAGAGAAACGTCTGGACGCCCAGGCGCTGGGAACGTTCCAGAATCTCACGGCGGCGCGCAAGGGGGGCGAGCCCATCGCTTACCTCACAAGCAAGCGTGAGTTTTGGTCACTGCCGCTGAAAGTTACGCCGGCGACCCTGATCCCGCGCCATGAGACTGAGCTTCTGGTGGAGCTCGCCCTGGAACGCATTCCGGCGGACGCTTCCTGGCGGCTGCTAGACCTCGGCACCGGCAGCGGCGCCCTCGCCCTTGCCCTCGCCCACGAGCGCCCTCACTGCCGCATCACCGCCACCGATTTGAGCACCGAAGCACTCGCCGTGGCCGCTGAGAACGCCGCCGGTCTGGGATTGGGGAACGTCGAATTCCTGGCAGGAGATTGGTTCGCCCCGCTCGCAGATCGGCGTTTCCATCTCATCGTCTCCAATCCACCCTACGTGCGTGAAGACGATCCGCACCTCAAGATGGGAGATGTCCGCTTCGAGCCCCGTAGCGCGCTCACAGCCGGGCATGATGGACTGCGCGATCTAAGCAATATTGTCGCGGCGGCACCACGCCATCTGGAACAAGGGGCTTGGCTCTTGCTGGAACATAGTTACGATCAGGGCTCCGCCGCGCGTGCACTCTTGTCGCGACGTGGGTTCAGCGATACGACCACGTCCAGGGACTTGCAGGGCGCAGACCGAGTGAGCAGCGGGCTTTGGGCAAACCCGGCCGCGGCGCGTTAGACTAGCGGCCTTGAAGCCGGGAGGATCCGTCCATGATCATAATGTCCACCAGCGAAGGCGATATCCATATCGAACTCTTCGCCGATAAGGCCCCGATCAGCGTCAAGAATTTCCTCGCCTATGCGGAGTCCGGTCACTACGACGGTACCATCTTTCACCGGGTGATTCCGGATTTCATGGTCCAGGGCGGCGGCTTCACCCCCGACATGCGTCAGAAGAAGACCAACGCTCCCATCAAGAACGAGGCCAACAACGGCCTTTCCAACGAGCCCTATACTCTCTCCATGGCGCGCACCTCGGACGTGGACAGCGCCACCTGCCAGTTCTTCATCAACCTGGCGGACAATACGTTCCTGGATCACGGCAAGCGTGACTTCGGTTACGCGGTGTTCGGCAAGGTGGTAAAGGGAACTGAGGTGGTGGACAAGATCGCGGGCGCCAGGACCGGCCGTAGCGGAGGCCACCAAGACGTACCGCTGTCGGCCATCACCATCAACAGTGTCAAGAAAGCTTAGGACATCCGCCATACGGGTATCCAGAAGCCGGCTCACGCCGGCTTCTTCAGTTACGCATCCCCTCAAGGCGCCAGGGACGGGAACAGGATGCGCAAGCCCGCGGCGATGAACTCGATACCGATGGCCGCCATGATGAGACCCATGAGGCGGGTGACGATGTTGATGCCGGTGCGGCTCAGGGCCCGGGAGATCAGCGGCGCCAAGCGGAACGCCGCCCACACGATCAATGCCACGACCGCGATGCCGCCGATGAGAATCACCGAACGGCCAAACAGTGCCGGCTTGTGGCCGTAGAGGATCACGGTGCTGATGGCGCCGGGGCCAGCGGTCAGGGGCACGCCGATGGGCACCACCGCCACGTCCTC
>DASUBN010000235.1:0-3617 GCA_035763245.1 Gammaproteobacteria bacterium
GGGACTCCGGGAGCATGTGCCCGACCGTGGGGCCGAGCGCCTGCACGAGTTCGTTACCTGGGTGTCGCGCACCGCAGAGCACGCCGAGAACGGCCCCGCCGTGGAGGCGGTGAAGGAGATGCTGGAGGACATCCGCTATGAGGGCTGGATCCACGATAACGCCAAGGACCCGGCCACCGCGGACCGCAAGTGGGAGAACGTACAGGAGTTTCTGCAGTGGCTGGGGAAGCCGGCCGACGGCGGCGAGGCGAGCTTGGCCGATACCCTGGGACGGCTCGCCTTGCTCGACATGCTCGATCGCAACGCGGAGGACAAGAGTGGCAACGCGGTGCAACTCATGACCCTACACGCCGCCAAGGGTCTGGAGTTCCCCCATGTGTTCCTGGTGGGCATGGAGGAGGAGATCCTGCCGCACCGCAACAGCCTGGAGGGAGACAACCTGGAAGAGGAACGGCGGCTCTGCTACGTGGGCATCACCCGCGCCCGCCGCAGCCTGACCTTGAGCTACGCCGAGAAACGCCGCAAGTACGGCGAAGAGCAGGCCTGCGAACCGAGCCGGTTCCTAAAGGAACTGCCGGCCGATGAGCTGGCCTTCGAAGGCAGCGCTCCACCCTCGACCCCCGAGGAGCGCGTTGCCCGAGGCCGGGCGTATCTCGATTCGCTCCGGGGCATGCTCACGGACTCCTGACCCCGCAAAAGCAAAGCCCGCCTTGGCGGCGGGCTTTTGGGTCTCAGGCTGTAGTCGCTTACTTGCTCTGGCTGACCATGTATTCGAGAGCGCTGATCACTTCCGCATCCGTGAGCGCCATGTTGCCGCCATGAGCGGGCATCTGGTTGAAGCCGTGCAGGGCGTGCTGTTTCAGCACATCCAGGCCCTTGGCGATGCGCGGTGCCCAGGCCGCCTTGTCGCCAATCTTGGGAGCACCCAGGAGCCCGCTGCGGTGGCAGGCGGAGCAGGTGCCTTCCCAGATCTCCTTGCCGGACTTAGGAGCACCGGAGGCGGCAGCCGCAGGGGCGGCCGCGGGCATCTGGCTCGCGGCGTTACCGGAGATCTGCACGTCGCCCACCGGCGCGAGGCGCTGGTCGATGAGCTGCTCCTCGGTGGCGCTGCCTCTCTCGTAGGCGCCCGGGGTCGCGTCGGCGATGCCGTTGGCGAGCCAGTACATGCACACCGCGAAGGCCACCAGGATGCCGAGCACCAGCATGAATGTGTCGTAGAAGTGCTGGTCGTGCTTGTCCTGGTGCTGCTTGTCGTCGTTGTCGCGCGCGGCCATAGGCTTTCCGGATCCTGGTTGGAGCGCGGCTGGCCCGCGCGTGGGCGGCAATTATATAAGGTTTGAGCTGGGGGCGGGTACACCCCCGGCGGGGGGGAGGGGTTGAACCAACCCGGGACTGGCTCAATAATCCCAGTGGGACCGGATCAAGAATCCGAGCGGGGCTGGCTCAATAATCCGCGCGGGACTGGATCAAGAATCCGAATGGGACCGGCGCAAGAATCCCGGGACCGGATCAAGAAAGCGCGCACGTAAGCGGCCCCCAAGAGGGGCCGGCTCAGAACGTGAAGTTGTAGTCGAAGCCGATGGAATAGTCCTCGTAGCTCGTGTTGTAGCCCATCACCTGACGGTTGCTGAGCTGCTTGGCGGTGAACAACACGTCCCAGTTGCCGTAATGGAACTGCCAGCGCCAGGTCTGGTAGAGGAAGAGCTTGGTCCCGCTGCTCACGGTGGTGAAGGTGCCGCCGGGCGCGTTCTGGGAATAGAAGATCGGGTTGCCGTGGAAGTTGAACAGCGCCCCGCCGAGGCCGTAGCCCGCCAGCCAATAACTGTCGGTGTTGGGATATACCGGCCCGAGCCGCAGGTAGACGAATGGGGCCACGCCAAGGTAGTTGCCGTTGATGCTCGACCCCAGGTCCTGGCCGATGATGGCGCTGCTCAAGGGGTTGAGCTGCTTATCGGCGCTCACGTGGCCGTAGGTGCCGCCGAAGTTGAAGCCGAGCACCGCGTCGCCATACTTCATGGGCATCCTGCCGAGCACGTGCTCGGAGCCGGTGAAGTCCAGGATGAGCGCGGCGCGGCCGTTGTCAGTGACCTGGGTCTTGGTGGCGCCCCCGCTGTTGGACATCTTGAAGGTGCCCTGGGCGTAGCCGGCGCCGAGCTGGATGGACTGGCCTGACAGGTATTGACCGATCTCGTCGGTCACGCTCTCGTCCGCCCAGGCGGCGGCGGGCAGCGAGGCGGCGATGAGGAGGGCGAGACATGCGCTGAGTTTCATGGCGTTCCCCCCTTAGTACCAGTGGTAACCGACGAGGACCCGCACGTCGCTGCGGTCATTGGTGGAGGACCAGCTGAAGCCCTGGCCTTCGAGGGCGTTCCATTCCACCAGAACCGACCAATGGCTGTCCCCTTCCCAGCCGGCCGCGAGACCAAAGGCCGGACCGTAGCTGCTGGACTGCACGGTGCCGCCGTTGCGCAGAAGCAGATCGTGGAAGAAATACTGGGCACCGATGAACATGCCGCCGTCGAACCAGCGGCGGGCCTGCAGCCCCGCGATGCCGTTCACGACGCTGTAGATCGAGTCGGTGTTCTCGAAGCTCATGTCGAGATAGGGGCTCAGGGACCACTGCTCGTTGACCATGAGCTGCATGTCGGCGCGCACGTCGCCGCCCCGGCTGGTGCCGTAGAGGGCGGAGTCGTTGCTGTGGATGGCTCCCACATAGAAGCCGAAGCCGTTGTCCGGTGCCGCCTGGGCCAGCCCCCCCCACAGAAGCAGTCCCGTGAGCGCCGTGAGGCGCAGGGCACAAGATGCCATCGAGCGGTTCCCCATATCCCCTTCCCCCAGCATCGTGGTCTTTGGATTATGTTAGCCTAAATCCGCGATTATGGTATGTCATGGACTCAATCTAAGTCCGTTACCTGAAGTCCATGTCCTGAAACCGCTGAGGCTTCTTCGGGGGAGGTGCAGCATGCGATTCATGAAGTCATGGCGCGTCCCGATCATCCTGGCGGCCGCTCTGGTCGCGGCCTGCGCCCAGCAGGAGGTCTATACCGAGCCCTATGCCAGCATCGAACCCCAGGCCGGGGCCACCCCCCTGCCGGTGACCCTGAGCTTGAGCTTCAGCGTGGACGGCAAGCCCGATGCCAAGCGCCGCCAGGAGATCCTGGCGGACCTCGGCGCTACGGTGGAAGCCAGCGGTGCCTTCAAGGTCGTCGACTCCGCCGCCGCCACGGGCGAACTCAAGATCGCCGTGGACGACAACAAGGGGACGCCCAAGACCTCCTTTCTGGGCACCATCGGGGCCACCGTGGGCCACGTGCTCGTGTCTGAACCGGAGTTCACCCCAAAGGGCCGGCGCACGACCCGGGAGTTCGGGGTGACGATCAGCTACACGCCCACCGCCGGCGCGGTCTTCGACCAATCCTACTCGGCCAAGCTCATCACCGTCACCAACAACACCCGGGATCCCACCGATCTCGTGTCCCTGCACGACCGCCCGCACGCGGAACTCGCCCTCATCGGCAACGACCTGAACGGTTTCGCCGCCGCCCTGGCCAAGAGCCACTCCGGATCCTAGCCGGTTGGACCGGCAGGGGCCCTTCGCGGTATCCTTCCGCCCCCTT
>DASUBN010000236.1:0-3535 GCA_035763245.1 Gammaproteobacteria bacterium
TCCCGCGCCTCGCGGCGCATCCTCGAATCGCTGGGGGCCTGGGAGGCCATCGCCGCGGCGCGGGTCTCTCCCTATCGGGACATGCACGTGTGGGACGCGCGCGGCGAGGGCAGCATCCATTTCGACAGCGCGGAACTGGGCGAGCCGGAGCTGGGCTACATCGTGGAGAACCGGCTGCTGCAGCATGCACTCTGGGCGCAGCTCAAGGATCAGCCCCGGGTGACGCTGCTCGCACCCGCCCAGCCGGAGGCGCTCAGCCTTGCCGATGAAGGGGCGACCCTCGGCGTGAGCGGCGGGCGGCGGCTGAAAGCGAAGCTCGTGGTGGCGGCGGACGGCGCCGGCTCCAAGACCCGCGCCATGGCCGGGATCGAGACCGAAGATGCACCCTACGGGCAGCGGGCGGTGGTGGCCCATGTAGAGACCGAGTTCCCGCACCGGGAGACCGCCTGGCAACGCTTCCTGCCCACGGGTCCTTTGGCCTTCCTGCCGCTGGCGGACGGGCGCGTATCCATCGTGTGGTCCGCGGACGAGGCGCAAGCGGAGCGCATCCTGGCGCTCAATGACGCCGCCTTCTGCGCCGCGCTCACGGATGCCAGCGCGGCGCGCTTGGGCGCGGTGCGAGCGACGACCAAGCGGGTGGCCTTCCCGTTGCAGCGGCTGCACGCCAAGGAGTACGTGCGCCCCCGCTTCGCGCTGGCGGGCGATGCGGCCCACGCCGTGCATCCATTGGCAGGGCAGGGTGTGAACCTGGGTCTGCTGGATGCGGCGGCGCTGGCGGAGGTGATCGCCGATGCGGCGCGACGCGGGCGCGATATCGGCGATATGGGTGTGCTCCGGCGCTACGAACGCTGGCGCAAAGGCGATAATCTCTCGATGATCTTCGCGCTAGACGGCTTTAAACGGCTTTTCAGCAACGAAAATGCACCGCTAGCTACGTTGCGCAACGCAGGATTGCGCGCCGTAGACCGTTTTACGCCGCTTAAACACGCATTTATGCGCCGTGCCATGGGTTTGAGCAGTGATTTGCCGGATTTGGCGCGCTGAAACGCGCACTTCAGACATTCCAAGCCGCATATTCAGGCAAAAGAAACCCCGCCTAGGCGGGGTTTCTCGTGTCGGAAGCGCTCTCGATCACTTCTCTCGCAGCAGCTTGTTCACCTTGGTGGCGCAGATGAAGTCGTTCTCGGACAAGCCGCCGATGGCGTGGGTGGTGTAACGCACCAGGCAGTGGTTGAAACCCACTTCCAGGTCCGGATGGTGGCCTTCCTGCTGGGCGACCCAGGCCACCGCATTGACGAAGAACATGGTCCCCTGGAAACCCTTGAACTTGAAGTCGCGGCGGATCTCCTTGGCGTCGGAGCTGAGTTCCCAGCCCTTGGCCCAGTTGTCCAGGTAGCGCTCGGATTCTTCGCGGGTGAGGGGACTGATGCCACCCTCGCAGGGGACGCAGTGCTTCTCCGAAAGATCGGTCATGGTTTCCTCGTGGTGCGGATTAAGCCCAGCTGACTTTCTTTTCAGCGGGCGGGAAGGTAGGGGCATGCATGCCGAGGCGCTGGGCCTCGGCAATCAGCGCGAACAGGTCCTGGTGGGCCAGTTTGAACATGTCTTCCAGGCTGTCGATGATGAAGTACACGCTCTGGAAGATGTCGATGCGATAGGGTGTGCGCAGGGCATCCACCGGGTCGAAGGGTTTGCGCAGCGGCTTGTCGCTGTCGATGGAATAAGGGGTCTCGCCGTAGGAGGAGACGATGCCGGCGCCGTAGGTCTTGAGGCCCTTGGCGGTGCGGATGAGGCCGAACTCCACCGTGAACCAGTAGAGCCGCGCCAGCTTCACATGGTCTTCCTTGCGGGCGCGCACGCCGGCCTTGCCGTAGGCGTGGGTGAACTCGGCGAAGCGCGGGTCGGTGAGCAACGGGGTATGGCCGAAGATCTCGTGGAAGATGTCCGGCTCCTGCAGGTAGTCCATGTCCTCGCGGCTGCGGATGAAGGAGGCCGCCGGGAACTTCTTGTCGGCCAGGAGCGCGAAGAACTCGCCGAAGGGGATGAGCGCCGGCACCGGCGCCACTTCCCAGCCGGTGTGCTTCTTCAGCACCGCCGAGACCTCCGCGCACTGGGGGATGCGATCGGTGGGGAACTTCATCAGGTCGAGGGCCGCGAGGTACTCGGGGCAGGCGTACTTCTCGACGATGGGCCGCTGGCGGGTGATGAGGTCATGCCATACGGCATGCTCTTCGTCGGTGTAGGCGATATATCCTTTAGAATCAGGAACTTTCGCTACGTATTTACTGGATTTTCCCATCGAAACCTGACCCCCTGTGGGGTGCGATTCTAGCAGTTAGACCCGGAGCCAAGTCCGGCGCATCTGACCCTTATATATAGACCCCAAGTCCGGATAAAAAGTCTGGCTCCTGACCCTCGGTCAGCAGGGCCAGATCAGGGCGCGTCAGTTCCGGGGAATATAGTGGGTTTGGATGTAATCATCCACTATCTTCTGGAAATCTGCTGCTATCGTGTCGCCCTTCAAAGTGACGGTTTTTTCGCCATCCACGAAGACCGGGGCCACGGGGCGTTCCCCGGTGCCCGGCAGGCTGATGCCCACGTTGGCGTGCTTGCTCTCCCCGGGGCCGTTCACGACGCAGCCCATGACCGCCACCTGCATGGTCTCGACACCTTGGTAGCGCTTCTTCCACTCGGGCATCTGATGGCGGATGTAGCTCTGGATGTCCTGGGCGAGCTGCTGGAAATAGGTGCTGGTGGTGCGCCCACAGCCGGGGCAGGCGGCCACGAGAGGCATGAAAGCGCGCAGGCCCATGGTCTGGAGGATCTCCTGGGCCACGATCACCTCGCGGGTGCGGTCGCCGCCCGGCTCCGGCGTGAGCGAGATGCGGATGGTGTCGCCGATGCCCTGCTGCAGGAGCACCGAGAGGGCGGCGGTGGAAGCCACGATGCCCTTGCTGCCCATGCCCGCTTCCGTCAACCCGAGATGCAGCGGGTAATCGCAGCGGGAAGCGAGGCGCAGATACACATCGATCAGATCCTGCACGCCGCTCATCTTGCAGGAGAGGATGATGCGGTCATGGGCCAACCCGAGTTCCTCGGCGCGTTGGGCCGAGAGCAGGGCGGAGGCGACCACCGCCTCGTGCAGGATGACCTTGGCATCCCTGGGTTCCTTGGCCGTGGCGTTCTCATCCATCATGCGCGTCAGGAGATCCTGGTCGAGGCTCCCCCAGTTCACGCCGATGCGCACGCATTTGCCGTGCTTGAGCGCCGCCTCGACCATCTCCGCGAACTGCGGGTCGCGCTTGGAACCACGGCCCACGTTGCCGGGGTTGATGCGGTACTTGGTGAGCGCCTCCGCACAGGCCGGGTGCGCCTTCAGGAGCTTGTGGCCGTTGAAGTGGAAGTCGCCCACGAGCGGCACCCGCACGCCCAGGGCCTCCAACCGATCCCGGATGTGGGGCACGGCGGCGGCGGCTTCGTCGGTGTTCACGGTGATGCGCGCGAGCTCGGAACCGGCACGGGCGAGCTCCGCCAC
>DASUBN010000237.1:0-4458 GCA_035763245.1 Gammaproteobacteria bacterium
TCACCGCGGGGCTCGGCGGCCTCGGCAGGCACAGCGCTCCGGAACCCGACGCCGAGACGCGCCGCGGCTACGCCGAGCGTTTCGGCAACCGGCTCTTCATCCCGGCGCTCATGATCCCGGTGGTGACCTTCGGCGGTACGCTGCTGTTCAAGTACCTGAGCGTCGGCGGCGAGCTGCTGGTGGCCCCCGGCGACGCCACCCTGGTCTCGCTCTGCATCGCGGTGCTGCTGGCGCTCGCGGTGGCGTTGCCCATGCTGCGCCAGACGCTCGCGGCGCCGTTCACGGAATCCCGCCGGCTCCTGAACGCCGTGGGACCGGTGGCGGCCCTGCCGCAGCTGCTCGCGGCCCTGGGCGTGCTGTTCGCTGCTGCCGGGGTGGGCAACGTGGTGTCGGAGCTGGTGGGGCGCTTCATCCCCGTGGGCAACGGCTTCGCGGTGGTGGCGGCCTACGGCATCGGCATGGCGCTCTTCACCATGGTGATGGGCAACGCCTTCGCCGCCTTCCCGGTGATGACCGCCGGCATCGGCCTGCCACTCATCGTGCACCTGCACCACGGCGACGCCGCCATCATGGGCGCCGTGGGCATGCTCTCCGGCTACTGCGGCACGCTCATGACGCCCATGGCCGCCAATTTCAACGCCGTACCCGCGGCGTTGCTGGAACTCCCGGATCCCAACGGCGTGATCAAGGTGCAGGTGCCCACGGGGCTCATGCTGCTCGCCGTCAACGTCGCGCTGATGTACTTCCTCGTCTTCAGGTTCTGAACCGTGCAAAGCAATCGGGCCCCGAAAGGGGCCCGATCTTCGTATCGGTGAGGGCGGCTCACCAGATCTCCATGACTTCCTTGTACGGGAACTTGAGACCGACCCGGTCCCAGATCTCCGCCACGCGCGTGACCACGGGCTCGGACTGCTTGACCCAGTCCGGGTGCCGGTCCTGCTTGGCGAACACCTTGAACTCGGAGGGCTGCTTGCCGCTCTCGAAGCGGTTGTGGAAGCTGCGCGACACGCCTTCCATGCGCTCCTTGCCGTAGGGCACGAGCGTGATGTTGCGGTTGGCCGAGAGCCCGGTGGTGGCCACGTAGATGTGGTACTGCTCCCAGTAGTGCAGGTAGGCCTCGAAGTAGGGCAGGGCGAACATCTCGTCGTTGGTCATGCCAGTGGTGTAGGACAGGTCGCGCCGCACCCACTCCTCGATGTTGCCGCGCACCTTGAACTTGCCGTCTGCGGGCAGGCCGCCGGACTTCTCGTAGGCGGAGATGGCGGAGGTCACCGGGTGGCGCACGGTGAGGACCTGCTCCACCGACTCGCCCAGGATCTGGTGGAAGAATCCGCCGGCATAGGTGCCCTTGAGCAGCTTCTTCGGCACCATGATCTTGCCGTAGTGGGGCTTCATCCTGCCGAAGTAGATCTCGACCATGGTGAGGAACTCGGCCATGGTCTGCAGGCTCGCGATCCAGCTGTTGGCGCCTTTCTGGAAGCGGAACGGGCCGGCCTCGGGGAAGCCATCGTGGGCGATGACGTTCGGCACCTTGTCCACGTCGAAGCCCAGTGCGCGATAGGCTTCCATGGTGAGGTAGGAGCCGCCGTTGCGCGGCACGCCGATGATGTTGATGAAGTGGAACTTGAACTGGATGTTGCGGATCTGGTCGAAGTCGCCGGTGAGCAGTGCCAGGAACAGCTGGTAGGCCCGGGCCACGTGCCGCTGGCCGGCCTCGCTCGCCATGATGCGCTGGGCGTTCTCCTGGGCCTTCTCCATCACGCGCACGTGGTCGTTGGAGAGCTCCTCGGAGAGCTGATCGTGCCAGCCCGCGCCTTCGAAGGGGCGGTTGTCCACGATGTGCGCGAGGAAGTCCACGAACACGGGGGATACCGGCAGTTCCTTGTCGGTCAGTTTGATCTCTACACCCATGGCTGCGTTCTCTCTATATAGATATTGGGTTTGCGGCGGTCAGGAGACGAGCCGCGAGGCCTTCTGGCGTGCGGCGGCCCGGTCCATCAGGAACTTGAAGTTGTCGAGCGACATCAGGTGCGCGTAGATGCGCGACAGCTCGCCGTGCTTCATGAGCCGTTTCAGGTCCTTGCCCTGCAGCTCGTTGAGCTTGTCCTCGTTGACGCGGAACATGCCGCGCAGGCGCATCTCCTGGCCGCCTTTGGGGAAGGCGTGCGCCTCGAAGGGCTCCAGCAGCCCGAGCTCCTTGATGCTCTGGCAGAGGCGCTCGGTAGGCAAGCGTGCGCCCTCCATCTCGGAGATCAGGGTCTGCATGGGGACGAAGTCCGCACTGGTCTTGCCCTCGGCGTCGAACACCGCCTGGCTCGAGGCCTCGAGGCCGCTCTCGTCCACGCAGATCAGGATGTTGCCGTTCTTGGCTTCCTCGCCGGTGAGGCGCACGCCGAAGAAAGGCCAGCGTCGCACGTAGGCGGGGATGTAGACGTCTTGCTCCCACTCGCCGTCGTCGCCGATGAACAGGTTCTGGTCCTGGTTGAGGCCGGTGATGGCGAGCGGCAGGAAGCCGCCGGTGTTCGGGTCTTGGGCGAAGACCACGGGGTAATGGCGGGCGACCTGCACGAATTCGGCGGCCACCACGTAGATGCCGTTCAGGCCGGCGGCGAAGCGGTAGCGGCCGTGGGCGACGACGCCCTTGCCCTTGTGCGCTTCTTTGTCCAGGGCGACCAGGCCCTTGTAGCCCGGGGGGATGGTGATGTTCATGGGATGAGGAGCCTTGTCGAAGGATTAATCGGCATCACCTGCGCCAACCCGCTAGGACGCGGCGATTTACCTTAATTAATGAAAGGCAGGTATTGAGCCACATCGCCGGGGGCCCTGTCGAGGCCGGCGAGGGGGGTCAGGACAGCAATTTGAGGCCCTGCCAGCCCACGTAGGCCCCGAAACCCGCCAGCACCAGCACGCTGCCATAGGCGACCCCCACCGCCGCCGAGGCCGCCCGGGTCCCCAGCCAGCGGAAGCCGTAGGTGAAGGCCAGGCAGAAAGCGACGAGGGCCAGGAACATTCCGGCGATGCCGGGCGGCCCCCAGGAGGTATAGAGCAGGGTCCCGTTGGCCAGCCACCAGGCCAGAGAGAAAGGGCTCGTCAGCACCGTGAGGTAGCCGAGCCTCCAGGAACCCGGGGTGGGGTTCTCATGTACCCCGGCCCGGGCTGCCTTGAAGGTGTCCCAGGCCATCCACAGGAGCAGGGCCGCCCCCGCGAGACCCATGAGTCCCACCACCCGGGGGTGGCGGTCAAGGACGGTCACGGCGCCCAGTATCGCGAGGGAGAGCCAGGTGAGGTCGCCTGAGATGGCGCCGGCCGCGGTCAGGAGCGATTCCCGCACGCGCCCTTTCAGGGAGGCCGTGGCCATGATGGCGGTCACGGGTCCCGGCGGCGCGGCCAAGCTCAGCCCCAAGAGCGCCCCGGCCAGCGCCGCGTGCCAGCCGCCGGCGGCGACGATGGGCGTCATGGGGCGGGGCTCCGCCTGCAGTAATCGGGCCACCATCGCGACTCTATGTCAGGGAGCGTGCAACGCCAGCGCACCTCGCCGCTCTTGTCGAGGTAGGGCGTGAGCTTCAGGGTCTTGGCATCGATCTCGGGGCGTCCCCGGTAGACCACCGTGAAGCTGTCGTCCGCATCCAGACGCACGGCGCGCACGTGCGGTTCAGGGCGGAAGCCGATGGTGGCAAGCTCAGTGGAGGTGGGCAGGCGGCGCTCCGACCGATAGGTCCGCTGCACCAGGGACATGGCGTCCTGCACCGCGTCGAGTCCCTCGTTCGCCTGCACCCGGGGCTGTTCGTCGTCGTAGTTGAGGCTCAGGAAGAACCACGCCGCGCCGAGGATCGCCGCGGTGAGCAGCAGGACGCGCAAGGAAGCGAAAGCGACCTTGCGCGCCGGACCCATGCTCAGTGATCCGAGCCGCTGTACTTGAGTTCGCCCGCTTCGACCGCGAAGGGTAGCCGGTTCTGGGGTGGCGGCAGCGGGCAGGTGGCGTAATGGCTGAAGGCGCAGGGCGGGCTGTAGGACTTGTTGAAGTCGAGCACCGTGGTGCCGGCCACGGGCGGTCTCACATACAGGAAGCGGCCCGCGCCGTAGGTCTGCTTGCCGTTGGTCTGGTCGGCGAACATCACGAAGTAATCCGTCTCGCCGTCCTCCAGCACCGTATCGAGGCGGTATTCCTGGCCGCCCACCTCGAAGACCAGCGCGCCGGGCGAATCCATATCCTCTTCCATGCCCAGGATGTTGATGATGGGGATCTTCTTCATGGGCTGGTAGGGCTCGAAGCGGGCTTGGAAGCGCCACTTCTGGTCCAGGGGGAAGTACTCGAAGCCCTTGAAGTGCACCCGCGCGTCCGCTTCGCTGTCCCTCACGCGCAGGCCGTAGCGCGGACCACGCTGGATGGCATAGAAGCTCAAGGTGCCGTGGGTCAGCACCGTGGTGTCCGGGTCCGCGTCGGTGCCGAGCCTCAGC
>DASUBN010000238.1:0-3060 GCA_035763245.1 Gammaproteobacteria bacterium
GCACCCCGACGTCGAGTACGTAATCGCCCGCCGGAGCGGCTCTTCTCCCGGGGGGGCACTGGATACGTACCCGGCGCCGCAGGCGCCGTCCCGGGCGCTGCCCGGCGGCGCGGCGGTGAAGGGCGCGGCGGCTTCGAGCGAGGAGCCGTCGTAGAAATCCTGCATGTCCTTGATGTAGACGCTGCCCTGGTCCACCTGTGCCTCGGACAGGAGCACGGTGAAGCCCACGACGTCGGCACCCGCTTTGGTCAGCTTGTCGATCAGTGCCGCGTGGTAGTCGCGCGGCCAGGGCCAGCGGCCGAGGGTCGTGATGCTGGGCTCGTCGATGGCGATGACGGCGATGTCTTTGTCGGGGGTGGCGCTGGTCCAGTTCACTCCCAGGTCATAAGCGGCGGTCTCAGCACGGCTGAACGCTCCACCGAAGATGACATAAGCAAGCAGGAGGAAGACCAGTCCGTAGGCGAGCCCCGCGAACCAGTCGGAGGTCCAGAAGCCTTTCTTCACCCAAACCCCCGCCTAGATGAATTATTAAGCGTGCTCCATACTACCTTGAATTTTCATGGAAATGGAAGCAAAAACCCCCTCCGAAAGCGCTCCCATCAGCGTGCTACCATCCCGGCCTTCCTACAACCCCCTCCCCCCATAATGAAGACCAAGACCCTCTACGTCTGTGACGCTTGTGGCGGCAAGAGCTTGCGATGGGCGGGTCAGTGCCCTGACTGTGGCGCCTGGAACACCCTGACCGAGACCCAGAGCCTCAGGAGCGCCCCAGCCCGGAACGTCCATTCGGCTGCCGGAGGGGAGATGGTCATGGAGGGCCTCGCCCGGGCGGGGGAGCGGGAGACGCCGCGCTTCCCCACGGGGTTGGAGGAGCTGGACCGGGTGCTGGGCGGGGGCTTGGTGCCGGGCTCCATTACCCTCATAGGCGGCGATCCGGGTATCGGGAAATCCACCCTTTTATTACAAGCCGCGGCAAGTCTCGCCCGTGGGCGGCCCGTGCTCTACGTGAGCGGCGAGGAATCTCCCTCCCAGGTGGGCCTGCGGGCCCGGCGCCTGGAGGTGGGGGAGGCCCCGGTGACGCTCGCGGCCGAGACCTGCGTGGAACGCATCCTGGAGGCGGCCCACAAGGCCAGGCCCGGGGTGATGATCGTGGATTCCATCCAGACGGTGTTCACGGAGCTCCTGCAGTCGGCGCCCGGCGCCGTGGCGCAATTGCGCGAGAGCACGGCGCTCTTTACCCGCTACGCCAAGCAGAGCGGCACAGCGGTGTTCCTGGTGGGGCATGTGACCAAGGAGGGCGTGATCGCGGGTCCCAGGGTGCTGGAGCACATGGTGGATACGGTGTTGTATTTCGAGAACGACGCCGGCAGCCGCTACCGGGTGATCCGCGCCGTGAAGAACCGCTTCGGTGCCGCCAACGAGCTTGGCGTGTTCGCCATGACCGAGACCGGCCTGAAGGAAGTGAAGAATCCTTCGGCCATCTTCCTCTCGCGCCACGACGAACCCGTGTCCGGCAGCGCCGTCACGGTGATCCGCGAGGGCACCCGGCCCATGCTGCTGGAGGTGCAGGCGCTGGTTGACGAGAGCCACCTCAACAATCCGCGACGCGTGGCGGTGGGCATGGAGACCAACCGGCTCTCCATGCTGCTCGCGGTGCTGCACCGTCATGGCGGCATCGCCATGTTCGGGCACGATGTGTTCCTGAACGTGGTGGGCGGGCTCAAGGTGAACGAGACCGCCGCGGACCTGGCGGTGGCGCTGGCCGCGCTCTCGAGTTTCCGCGACAAGCCCTTGCCCCAGGATCTCATCGTGTTCGGCGAGGTGGGCCTCGCGGGGGAGATCCGACCGGTCTACAACGGCGAGGAACGGCTACGGGAAGCGGCGAAGCACGGTTTCCGGCGCGCCATCGTGCCCCGCGCTAATGCGCCCAAGAAGAGTCCTGAAGGTCTCGAGGTGATCGGGGTCCAGAGGCTCGCCGAGGCCATCGCTTCGATCTAGCTCTTTTCCTTCTTCGCGTTCTTCTTTTTCTTGGGCTTCCTCGCTACCGCCACCGCCATGACCGGCGCGGGCAAGAGCAGCCGCACGGTCTTTACGGCGTTACCGGTGGTCTGCACCACCTCGAAGGAGTAACCCGCCAGCTTGAAGGCGGTGCCGGTCGGGGGGATGGTCTCCAGGAATTCCAGGATCAGGCCATTGAGGGTCTTGGGGCCCTCCGTGGGCAGCTTGAGCTGCATGGCGCGATTCAACTCCCGCACCGTGGTGCTGCCGTTAAGGAGATAGCTGGTCTCGCTCTCCTTATATATGTCCCGATGCTGTGCGGCGGGATCGGTGGTGAACTCGCCCACGATCTCTTCGAGGATGTCCTCGAGGGTCACTAGCCCGCGGATGTCGCCGTATTCGTCCACCACGAGGCCTATGCGCCGCCGCGCTGTCTGGAAGTTGAGGAGCTGGCGCTGCAGCGACGTGCCCGCCGGCACGAAGTAGGCCTCGCGTAGGATCCCCTTCAGGTCGTCCTTGTCGGCATCGTGCTGCGAGAGCAGGTGCAGTACCTGGCGGGCGTGCAGGAAGCCCAGGATGTTGTCGATATCACCTTCGTAGACCGGCAGGCGCGTGTGCTGGCTGCTGTTCAGCTGGGTGCGGATGTCGTCCCAGTCCTGCTCGATGTCGATGCCGGTGATCTCGTTGCGCGGCACCATGATGTCCTCGACGGTGATCTTCTCCAGGTCGAGGATGCTGAGCAGCATGCGCTGGTGGCGCTTGGGGATGAGGCCGCCGGCCTCGGTCACCACGCTGCGCAGTTCCTCGCTGCTCATGGAATGCAGCGGCAGGGCGCCGCTCCTCACGCCCATGAGCCAGAGCAGTCCATTGGTGAACACGTTCACCACCCACACCACCGGATAGCAGAGCTTGAGCAGAGGGACGTAGATGAAGGCTGCCGGGAAACCGAAGCGCTCGGGATAGAGTGCTGCAAGCGTCTTGGGGGTGATCTCGGAGAAGATCAGCAGGCACAGGATCAGCAGCCCGCCCGCCACTGCCACGAGCTTGTCCCCCCCCAGGCGC
>DASUBN010000239.1:0-3248 GCA_035763245.1 Gammaproteobacteria bacterium
GTCTTTAGCCCCATCCGTGGCGCTGGCCGGGCAGCATCAAGACTGTCATGTGGGGACCTATCGGTTTGCGGACGGGAGCTTCGTGGATATCGCGCCGAGGGATGACGGGACGCTTCGCTGGCGGCTCTTCGATGGAAAGACAGGGGTGCTGCATAAGGGCAGCGACGGAGCGTGGACGAGCACGCTCGGTTGGACCAAGAAGCCTGACGGGATATCCGCCACGTTCGCCGATGACTGCGGCAACGGTGGTATCCGTTTCGATGGCCGGACGGGGCAGCGTATCCAGTTCGATGTGACCGATACGACGTTCGTGAGCCATGGCGTGAAGCTGGTCGGTCGGCTGGTGATGCCGGCGGGAACCAATAAGGTCCCGGTAGTCGTTCTGATACACGGCTCGGAGCCGGATTCCGCGCTGACCGGCTACTACCTCCAGCGCATGCTGCCCGCCGTGGGGGTTGGCGCATTCGTGTTCGACAAACGCGGCACCGGTGTTTCCGGGGGTCAGTATACGCAGGACTTCAGTCTCTTGGCGGACGACGATGTCGCGGCCGTCGAAGAAGCCCGGCGCTTGGCTGGCGACCGGTTGGGGCGCATCGGATTCCAGGGGGGCAGCGAAGGCGGATGGACCGCCCCCCTGGCCGCGAGCCGCACCCCGGTGGATTTCGTGATCGTCTGCTTCGGTCTGGCGGTCAATGTAATGGATGAGGACCAGGAGAGCATCGAGCTGCAGATGCGAGAGAAGGGGTATTCCCAAGAGGTGATTTCCAAGGCCCTCGAAGTCGGACGCGCCGCCGAAGCCCTCTTTGCGAGTGATTTCAAGGAAGGCTTTCCTGAGTTCGACGCAGTACGCGCGAAGTACGGCAAGGAGCCTTGGTTCAAGGACGTCCAGGGAGACTTCAGCTGGCTGATATTGTCCCATACGGATGACGAGCTCCGGGCCATGGCCAAGGATTTCGACTGGCATACTCCCATCTACTATGACGGCATGCAGACGCTGCGCGCCGATAAGGTTCCGCAGCTCTGGGTCGTCGGCGGCGAGGATTACGACGCGCCCTCCGCGGAGACGAGCATGCGCATCAAGTCGCTCATCGCCGATCGGCTGCCGTTCACGCTCGCCTACTATCCACATGCCGAACACGGCATGACCCTGTTCGAGACCGGGCCTGATGGCGCACGGGACTCCACGAACTATGCGCCGGGGTATTTCGCCATGATCCGCGACTTCGCGCTGTACGGGCGCCTTTCCGGCGCGTACGGGGATGCGGTGGTCACTTACCCTGTCGATCGGTCTCGCCGGTGAGAGCGCCGCGGGGGGTGATGCGATGCAGGATCGCCATGGAACCATGGCCGATGACGAAGGGCCAGACGAAACAGCTCGTGACGACGAGTTCGAGCGAAGCCCAGTGCAGCACCGTATCCGGCACCGGTACCCGGGTGTAGTAGCCGAGATAGCTCACCGTGCCGCCCACGACGCTGCCGGTGATGGCCAGCAAGCCCAGGCCATGCACCGTACCGACCAGGGAGCTGAGCTCCTCCCACGGTGGCAGTTCGAGGCGCAACAGAGAACGGAACTCACGCGCGAGGGCCGGGCGCTGACACGGCCGTAGCCAGGGGAAGAGGTAGCCGACGCCAGGGCGGGCCCAGGGCGTGCAGATCCACAGCCAGTGCAGCAGGCAGAGGATCGCCACGGTGGGACCGAAGTGAGAGTGGAGCTCAAAGGCCTCCCGGTGCCAGTCGTCCACACCCTGCCCCACCCCTGGTGGCACGCGCATCGCTGCCTGCAGCAGGAGTTCGATGACCACGCCGGTGGCGAGGCCCGCGTGCAGCCACCGGGTGACGGGGTCGTATTTGCGCTGTGTCACGGCCGTCACAGGGACCCGCCGGCGATGAAGTGCTCCAGCAGTTCATTGAATTCCTGGGGTTTATCGAAGAACAGCGCATGAGCGGCGTGTGCCACGGCAACGAACTTTCCCTCAGGCAGGGCTGCGGCCTCCTCCTTCTGCACATCCAGCTCGAAGCTCTGGGCCGAGGCGATCACCAGGGTAGGTTTGTCGAACTTCTTCAGGGCAGGGCGGCGATCGACGGTGAACATATCCTGCATCTGCATGGAGATGCCGATGTCCGCCGGGGTGCGCAGGAATTCGGCTTCCAGTTGCGCGAAGGTCGTGGCTGGAGCTGGAGCGCTGATGATGGCGTGCATGAAGCCGTCGGCGTAGGCGCGGGGGTCGCGGGAGTATGTGGCCATATACCCCAGCACCGTCTGGACGAAGGCGGGGTTCGCTTTCACATCCCCAGGTCCGGCACTCACGGATGCATCCACCAGCACCACGCGCTCCAGGGCGCCGGTGCCGTACCGGTCTATGTAAGCCGCCACGTCCTGCACCCCCTGGGACCAGCCCACCAGGGTGAGGTGGGTGAGTTTCAGCCCTTCGATCACGGCCCGGATGTCGCGCGCCCGGTCCTCGGGCGCGTTCCCGGATTCCACCACAGTGGAGCCTCCTTGGGAGCGGGGATCCATGGCGATGACGCGATAGCCGCGTGCGGAGAAGTGAGTGAGCTGGGCAGACCAGATCCAGGCGCTCGTCTCCCAGCCGGGGATGAACAGGATGCTGTGTCCCGCGTTCGCCGGGCCCGCCTGCAGGAAATGGATGCGAACCGGGCCTGCACCGGGGATGTAAGCCTCGGTGATGGCGGCGCGAGCGGGGAACGTGACGAGACAGCAGGCGAGGGACATGACCAGAGCCGAGATCTTCATGGGGTGCTGCCACCTGTCTTATAGGACCGGTGGAGGCTAGCAGCGAAGACTTAGGCGCGGCTTAGGCGGCGGTGAAGCGCACCCGGGCGGCGAGGCCGCGGCAGTCGCTACGGTTCATGAGCTCGATGCGCATGCCGGCGCGGCCGGCGGCGCTCTGGGCGATGGCGAGCCCGAGGCCGCTGCCCTGGGTGCCGTTGCCCAGCACCCGGTAGAAACGGTCGAACACCCGCTCCAGGAGTTCCGGCGGGATGCCGGGGCCGGTATCCAGCACTTCCACCTGCAGACTACCGTCCACATGCTTCAAGCTCACGTCTACCCGGCCGCCGGCAGGGGTGTAGCGCAGTGCGTTCTCGAGCAGGTTGTCGAACACACTGCGTAGGTCGCGGGCATCGGCCCTCACTTCTGCCGGTTCGGAAGCCAGGAGCCCGAGATCGATCCCGCGGGCTTCCGCCAAGGGTACGAGGTCGCCGAGGGATTGCCGCAGCACTGCAGC
>DASUBN010000240.1:0-8232 GCA_035763245.1 Gammaproteobacteria bacterium
ATGTCAAGACCAGGTAAGGTTCTTCGCGTTGCATCGAATTAAACCACATACTCCACCGCTTGTGCGGGCCCCCGTCAATTCCTTTGAGTTTCAACCTTGCGGCCGTACTCCCCAGGCGGAGAACTTAGCGCGTTAGCTACGTCACTGGAAAGCAAACCTCTCCAACGACTAGTTCTCATCGTTTACAGCGTGGACTACCAGGGTATCTAATCCTGTTTGCTCCCCACGCTTTCGCACCTCAGTGTCAGTGTTGGACCAGGAAGCCGCCTTCGCCACTGATGTTCCTCCAGATATCTACGCATTTCACCGCTACACCTGGAATTCCGCTTCCCTCTCCCACACTCTAGCAAGGCAGTCTTGAATGCAATTCCCAAGTTAAGCTCGGGGATTTCACACCCAACTTACCAAGCCGCCTACGTGCGCTTTACGCCCAGTAATTCCGATTAACGCTTGCACCCTCTGTATTACCGCGGCTGCTGGCACAGAGTTAGCCGGTGCTTCTTTAGTGAGTTAAATCAAAACACCACGGTATTAACGTGGCGCGTTTTGTCCTCACCGAAAGGGCTTTACAACCCGCAGGCCTTCTTCACCCACGCGGCATTGCTGGATCAGGGTTGCCCCCATTGTCCAATATTCCCCACTGCTGCCTCCCGTAGGAGTCCGGACCGTGTCTCAGTTCCGGTGTGGCTGATCGTCCTCTCAGACCAGCTACCGATCGTCGCCTTGGTGAGCCGTTACCTCACCAACTAGCTAATCGGACATGGGTTCCTCCAATAGTGCGAGGCCTTTCGGTCCCCCGCTTTCCCCCGTAGGGCGTATGCGGTATTAGCCCGGATTTCTCCGGGTTGTCCCCCGCTACTGGGCAGATTCCCATGCATTACTCACCCGTCCGCCGCTCGCCATCAACGTGTATTGCTACACGTCATGCTGCCGCTCGACTTGCATGTGTTAGGCATGCCGCCAGCGTTCAATCTGAGCCAGGATCAAACTCTTCAATTAATAGCTCGAAGCTATCAGATCTCGGAGATGAACCCAGATCATGAACTTACTAGCTCAAAATCTAGGACACTCATCGATCAATGGGTTGCTTACCAACCCGATGACGCGAGCGCCCACACAAGTTACTTGATCGTGCTGTTAAAGAGCGGGCCGGGAGAAGCTCCCAGGCAGACCGACCATTATACAGGTCATATCCACCCGGTCAACGGACAAAAGCGCTTTTTTTACGCCTTTTTCCGCTCCCTCCCCCAGCGAGAGAGCGGCGCATTATACGGACCGCTCCAAAAGCGTCAACGGTTTTTGAAGGCTTTTTTGCAGGAATTTTGCGGTTGGCGAAATTTTCCGCAAATCACTTGTGATGACGTACTGCAGCCGCAGTGGAGCTTGCTGCATACTTTGCCCCGGAATTACCGGGGTTTTCTAAGTAGGGGATGAGCATGGCGATACGCGATTGGCCCGCGGGCGAACGGCCGCGGGAGAAGCTGCTACACAAGGGCGCAGCCGCGCTCTCGGAGGCGGAACTCCTCGCCATCTTCCTGCGCACCGGGGTGAAGGGGAAAAGCGCCGTGGATCTCGCCCGGCAGATGCTGAAGCAGTTCGGAGGGCTTAGGGCCCTCCTGGCGGCCGACCAAAAGGAACTTTGCGCACTCCCGGGCATGGGTCCGGCCAAGTATGCCCAGCTCCAGGCGGGGCTGGAGATGGCCCGCCGGCACCTGGGGGAGGTCCTGGAACGGGGTAAGCCTCTGACGGACCCCGCCGCCACCCGCCGCTACCTCACGGCCGCGTTCCGGGACATGCCCTATGAAATCTTCGCGGTGCTCTACCTCGACAACCGGCACCGCGTGCTGGCTTTCGAGGAGCTTTTCCGGGGCACCATCGACGGAGCGAGCGTGCATCCGCGGGAGGTGGTGCGCCAGGCGCTGAAGCATAACGGCGCGGCGGTGATCTTCGCCCATAACCACCCCTCAGGGGTGGCGGAACCCTCCGACGCGGACCGGCGCCTGACTACGCGGCTCAAGGACGCGCTGGCACTGGTGGACATCCGAGTGCTGGACCACTTCGTGGTGGGGGACGGGGAGGTGGTGTCGTTCGCGGAGCGCGGATGGGTCTAGCCCTTGCCGCGAAAGCCGGTTCGCGGCACCCGGGGGCAAGCCCCCGGTATACCGGGTTTTCACAGCCTAGCCCGCTGAAATCGCTTGCCAAACGGGGGCCGGCTGCTAAAATACCCGCCCTTTCGCCCCTGGGGCGAAACGTCATTCCGAGTAGAGGATCCTAGCCATGTCGAGAGTCTGCCAGGTCACGGGCAAAGCCCCCGCCACCGGTAACAACGTCTCGCACGCCAACAACAAGACGCGTCGCCGTTGGTTGCCGAACCTGCATACCCACCGCTTCTGGCTCGAGGCCGAGAAGCGTTTCGTGAGCCTGCGCGTCTCCTCCAAGGGCATGCGCACCATCGATAAGCTGGGCATCGAAGCCGTGGTCGAAGAGATCCGCGCCCGCGGCGAGAAGGTCTGAGGTAAACAGCCATGCGTGAGAAGATCAAACTCGTCTCCAGCGCCGACACCGGCCACTACTACACCACCACCAAGAACCGCCGGCTCCATCCGGACAAGATGGAAACGCTCAAGTTCGACCCGGTGGTGCGCAAGCACGTGAAGTACAAGGAAGCCAAGATCAAGTAAGCTCCCGGCCTACGAATAAAAAAGCCCGCTCGAAGCGGGCTTTTTTATTGCCTATGCAGGCCGTTTCAAGCCGGGCTCAGGGAGTAGCTGCGCAGCTCGGCGGCAAACTCCTTGAGGGAAGCGATGCCGGTGGCTTCGGCTTCCAGGCACCACTGCTTGAAGTGCTGCAGCAGGGTGTCGTTGCTCTGGGCGTTGTTCTCCCACAGCTGTTCCAGGCGCAGGCGGAACTCGTAGACAGTGTGCAGGGCGCGGCTGCGGGCCAAGGCCAGGCGCAGGTGGCGCTGGTCGGCCGGGCTCAGCAGGCCTCGGTCTCGGATCAAGAGGCGGCGGGCGCCGGTCAGGAGCCGGGTGCGGTAGGCACCGGCACTGCGGCGTTCCTGCTTCAGCGCCGGCAGGATCACGTCCCGGCCGTAATGGCGCAGTACGTGCAAGCGGTTCAGGATCACGGCACGTACCGTGTCCAGGTCCACCTGGACCTGGGCGGTGGGGTTCTTGGCAGGCTTGGGCGCCACACGACGCACCTCCACGAGGCGCATCCAGCCGAAGAGGCGGATATACCACCAGCCGAGGTCGAACTCCCAGGGCCTCAGGGCGAACTTGGCGGAGCTCGGGAAGGCGTGGTGGTTGTTGTGCAGCTCCTCGCCGGCCAGGATCACACCCCAGGGAGAGACGTTGGTGGCGGCGTCGGTGCACTCGAAGTTGCGGTAGCCGTAGAAATGGCCCACCCCATTGACCACGCCGGCGGCGAGGAAGGGGATGGCCATCATCTGCAGGGCCCAGACCGTGAGGCCCGGCACGCCCAAGAACACAAGGTCGGCCACCAGCATCAGGGCGACGCCGCCCTTGCCGTGGCGGCTATAGACATGGCGCTCCATCCAGTCGTCGGGGGTGCCGCGGCCATATTTATCCAGGGTCTCGGGATTCTTGGCCTCGGCCCGGTAGAGCTCGGCGCCTTCCAGGACCACCTTGGCCAGCCCGCGGACCTTGGGGCTATGGGGGTCCTGTTCAGTCTCGCAGTGGGCATGGTGCTTGCGGTGCACCGCCACCCATTCCTTGGTGAGCATGCCGGTGGTGAGCCACAGCCACATACGCATCACGTGACTCAGCACCGGATGCATGTCGAGACCCCGGTGGGTCGCGGTGCGATGCAGGTAGAGCGTGACGCTGACGATGGTGAAGTGGATCATGCAGGCCGCCAGGAGGATGTAACCCCAGACCGGCAGCCCCAGAAGGCCGTGAAGGAAGATTTCCAAAAGTATGTCCTGCTAGAGACGATGATTAAGTCAAAACTATAGGGCATGGGGGGGGACCCAGTCCATCGGGCTTTCCCTGATGCTTGCAATCAGGCCCCCCCAACCCCGAAAATGCTCGGGCCCTCACGCCCGCTGCGCAAAAATCGCCCAAGCCGGCGGAGTCTCCTCCGAACGCCTCCGGATACGCCTCAAACACCAGCGCCATGCCCAAGAACGCCGCACTCGTCCGAGTCGAAAACCTCTATCGCTACTATGACCGCCGCTGCGCGGTGCAGGATCTCTCCTTCGAGCTCGGCAAGGGCGAAATTCTCGGCCTCTTGGGGCCGAACGGCGCCGGCAAGACCAGCACCCTGCAGATGCTCTCGGGCAACCTCGCCCCCTCCGCCGGGCAGATCTTCATCGACGGCGTGGACCTCCTGGACGAGCCCCTGAAAGCCAAGGCCGCGCTCGGCTACCTGCCGGAGCTGCCGCCCCTCTACCCCGAACTCACGGTGGATGAGTACCTCGCCTACTGCGCCGAGCTGCACCGCGTGCCGAGCGCGCGCATCCGCGCCGCCTGCGCCAGCGCCAAGGAGCGCTGCGGCCTCAAGGACACGGGCGGACGGCTCATCGGCAACCTCTCCAAGGGCTACCAGCAGCGGGTCGGCATCGCCCAGGCCATCGTGCATTCGCCCAAGGTGGTGATCCTGGACGAGCCCACGGTGGGCCTCGACCCCATCCAGATCCGCGAGATCCGCGCGCTCATCAGCGAACTCGGCCGCGAGCACGGCGTGATCCTCTCCACCCACATCCTCCCCGAGGTGCAGGCGGTGTGCAGCCGGGTGCAGATCATCCACAAGGGACGCCTGGTGTTCAGCGACACCCTCGCCGACCTCAACGCGCGCATGCAGGTCACGAGCCTGCTGCTCGAGTGCCGCGAACCGCCAACCGTGAAGGAACTCAAGGCCGCGGCCGGCGTCGAGGCGGTGGAGAAGCTCGGCCCCGGACGCTTCCGTCTGCGCTACGCCGTCGGCAGCGACCCGGTGGAGGAGATCGCCGCTCTCGCGGTGCGCGGCAAATGGGGCCTGCGCGCCCTCACCCCCGAGTACAAGTCCCTGGAGCAGGTGTTCGTGGAGCTCACGGCCTCCGACGATGGCAGCCTGGAGACCGCGGCATGATGACCTTCAAGATCGCCTGGCGCGAACTGCGCAACCTGTTCCTCTCACCCCTCGCCTGGTGCGTACTGGCGGTGGTGCAGTTCATCCTGGCCTGGATGTTCCTGGCCTCGGTAGAGGGCTTCCGCGGCAACCCCTCCGGGGTCGCAGGGGTCACCGACGTGGTGGGTGCCGGGCTCTTCAGCATCTCCAGCATCGTGCTCCTGCTCGTGGTGCCGCTCTTGTCCATGCGGCTCGTGGCCGAGGAGCGGCGCAGCGGCAGCCTGGCGCTGCTGCTCTCCGCGCCGGTGCGCATGACCGAGATCGTGCTGGGCAAGTATCTGGGGCTCTTCGGCTTCCTGGCCATCATGGTGGGGCTCATCACCCTCATGCCCCTGTCGCTGGCCCTCGGCACGCACCTCGACTACGGCAAGCTCGCCGCCGACGTACTGGGCCTGCTGCTCCTTGTAGGCGCGTTCGCCGCAGCAGGGCTCTATATGTCCACTCTCACCCGCCAGCCAGTGGTGGCGGCGGTGTCGAGCTTCGGCCTGCTCCTGTTCCTGTGGATCGTGAACTGGCTGAGCCAGGGGGACGCCCGCTATAGCGCGGTGCTGCACTACCTCTCCCTGGTGGACCACTACAGCACCCTGCTGCGCGGCTCCTTCGACAGCAGCGACGTCGTGTACTACCTGCTGTTCATCCTCACCTTCCTCGTCTTGAGCATCCGGCGCCTGGACGGGCACCGGCTGCAGCATTGAGGAGGGCGCGATGCTCGTGACCCGCAAATCCCGCCGCCAAGTGGTAATCCAGGGCACCGTGTTCCTGGTGCTGTTCCTGGCCGCCATCGGCGTGCTCGCCAAGCTCAGCACCCAGTACGTCTACCAGGCGGACTGGACCTACGGCGACCGCAACTCCCTCTCGCCGGCGAGCGTGAAGCTGCTCAAGACCCTCGACAAGCCACTGACCTTCACCGCCTACGTGCGCGACGGCTCGCCCCTGAAAGACCCCTTGACCCGCTTCGTGGCCAACTTCCAGAGGGTGAAGAAGGACACGACGCTGGACTTCGTGGACACGGACAAGGACCCGGAGGCCGCGCGTCGCGCCGGCATCACCGTGGACGGAGAGCTCAGCGTGGGCTACGGCGGCCGCAGCCAGAACCTGCAGCAGATCAACGAGAGCAGCGTGGCCAACGCCATCGAGAGCCTGGCCCGCTCCTCGGAGCGGTACGTGGTGTTCCTCACCGGCGACGGCGAGCGCGACCCCTTGGGCCAGCACAACTTCGACCTGGGCGAGTTCGGCAAGCAGCTTGAGGACAAGGGTATCAAGGTGGAGACCTTGAGCCTCGCCGCCAACCCCACGATCCCCAACAACACCTCGGTGCTGGTGATCGCCGGCCCCCAGGCGAAACTCTTGCCCGGCATGGTCACGATCGTGCGCAACTACGTGAAGCACGGTGGCAACCTCTTGTGGCTCGCGGACCCGGGCTCCCTCTACGGCCTCGAACCCCTGGCCCAGGAATTGGGCATAAGTTTCGGCAAGGGCACCATCGTCGATCCCGAGTCCCAGCTCTTCGGCATCAACGACCCCAAGATCCTGCTGGTGCCGAAGTACAACGACACCAGCGCCATCACCAAGGACTTCAGCACCGCCACCCTGTTCCCGGCCGCTACCTCCGTGGAAGCGAACGAGGCCGGCGGCTGGCGGGCCGAATCCTTCCTGAACACCCTGCCCCGGAGCTGGCTGGAGACGGGTCCGCTCGAAGGCAACGTGAGCTATGACCCGAAGCGCGGCGACAAGCTCGGGCCCCTGAGCATCGGCCTCTCCCTCACGCGCTCGCTCAAGGGCGGCGACAAAAAGGGCGAGCAGCGGGTGGTGGTCACGGGCGACGGCGACTTCCTCTCCAACCAGTATCTGGCCAACGGCGGCAACCTGACCTTGGGCCTCAACATCTTCAACTGGCTGGCCCACGACGACAGCTTCATCAGCATCGACCCGCGCCCGGCGCCGGACCTGACCCTGATCCTCACGCCCCAGCAGCAGGGCTTGATCGGTTTCGGGTTCCTGATCGGCTTGCCGCTGGTGTTCCTGTTCTCCGGAATCGGCGTGGGGATGCGCCGGCGCCGCCGTGAATAGCCGCACCGGGCTCAACATCGCGCTGGTGGCGGTGGTGGCGGCGCTCGCCGCCTTGAGCTACTTCAAGCCCGGCACGCCGCGGCCCGCGGCCACGGTGCACGCTATCGACATCAAGCCCGGCGCGGTGAAGGAGATCCGCATCGCCGTAGCCGGACAGAAGACCACGGACCTCAAGTTCGGGAGCTTCGGCTGGCAGATCACCACACCCTTCACCCTGCCCGCGGACCCGAACCTGGTGAAGACGCTGCTCGATTACCTCGACGTCCCGAGCCGCGACCATTTCCCGGCGGCGGGCCGCGACCTCGCCCAGTACGGTCTCGACAAGCCGAAGGCTGAGCTCTGGCTCAACGGTTCGGAATACAGCTTCGGCGGCTTCCAGCCCGTGAGCAACGAGCAGTACGTGCTCGCGGGCGGCACCATCCACCTCGTGGATGGCGCGCTCTTCTACCGCATCGCCCACGATCCCTATTGGTGGATAGACAAGGGGCTCCTGCCCCCCGGCGCCCACATCACCGCCCTGCAACTGCCCGACGCGACACTCACCCGCGACAAGAACGGCATCTGGCAGCTCTCGCCAGCCGACCCCAAGGTGTCGGCCGACGACATCCAGCGCTTCATCGACGCCTGGCAGGAAAACCTGGCCATCAGTGTGGCGCCCATCGGCAAGGGCGCGCCCCAGGGAGAGGTGGCCGTGTCCATCGCCGGGCAGAAGGCGCCGCTGCGCTTCGCCATCTTGAAGGATCCGGACTTCCTGGTGCTGGCACGCCCAGACTTGGGACTTCAGTACGACCTGGATGAGAGCCTCAAGGACACGCTGCTACACATCAGCCACGCGGCACCCGTTCCCGCCAAGACCAAGTAAAATCGGCGCATGCCCGAGCTCCCTGAAGTCGAGACCGCCCGGCGCGGCATCGAACCGCACCTCAAGGGCCGGCACGTAGCGGCAGTGACGGTGCGGGACAAGCGTCTGCGCTGGCCGGTGCCGCCCGCCCTCGCCCGCGAGCTGACCGGGCAGCGCATAGAAGAAGTGGC